>JBAYKW010000011.1 GCA_041664365.1 Patescibacteria group bacterium | reverse complement strand
GTTCGAATCCCTCCCGGCCCACCATGCCGAGATAGCTCAGTGGTAGAGCAGCTGTTTTGTAAACAGCAGGTCGGAGGTTCGAATCCTCTTCTCGGCTCCACGGGTCATCAAATGCTTCAGGTTACGTGTATGCAAAATTTGCATCCACTCCACCTTCTGCATTTGTGCCCCTTTCCCCAAAAACCGCTGTGCGATTTTTGGGGGCCCCAGTTTGGTGAGCTCCTGATTTACTCGGTAGATCATCATATACAAATTAATTAATCATATTTAGAAAACACAGATGTCACAAGATAATCTAATAAAAATGGAATGTACAGAATGCAAACGCATTAATTATCATTCCAAAAAGAACAAGAAAACTCTCAAAGAAAGACTTGAGATGAAAAAGCACTGTAAGTGGTGCAAAAAACACACTGTCCATAAAGAAACCAAATAGTATATTGGGGGTGTAGTTTCCGCCAAAGGCGGACCAGCCTTGGGCTGGCAATGGTAGAATCCGAATCACTTCATTTTCCAGTTACTTTGAGAAAATAGAATATGGCTAATGGGGGTGTAGTTCAATGGTAGAATGTAGGTCTCCAAAACCTGAGACGAGGGTTCGATACCTTCCACCCCCGCCAGGACATTATACATCAATGTACCGGCGCATAGAGGGTATAAAACGAGGCAAAACCTCGTTTTTTAGTATCTGATTAATGGTGTATAATAGTTATGTATATAAATGTATCAAAAATCAAATAATAAGCATTTGCAATGAAACTATCACAAATATCTCCTACGAAGTTTTTTCAGAGATCTATTAAAAAATCGGATCACAAGGAAGGTGTATTAATAACACATCCGCAGGAGGAAACAACTCAGACTAAAGTGGAGTTGATATCTTTTAACACGGAAAGCTATTTTCAGGAGTATGTTATAGATCTGGAAAAACTGGATACTTCCATCAAGAAGAAACACTGTAACTGGATAAACGTTACCGGATTGCGCGATGTCCGGAAGATTGAAAAAATTGGTCAGGAGTTTGAATTGAATCATCTGCTGATGCAGGATGTTTTGCATACCCGCCAGCGCCCTAAATATGAGCTGAATGATGGAACAATTTTTATTGTGGTAAAAATGTTTGTTCTTGATTCCAATAAAGAAATACATGCCGAGCAGGTAAGTTTCATATTTAAAGATGAACTAGTGGCGACATTTCAAGAAACGGAGGGCGATGTTTTTGGCTTTATCAGAAATAACATCAAGGATGGCGGTAAAAGAATCAGATCAATGGGCTGTGATTATCTGGTTTATGAATTGTTGGATGCGATTGTTGATAACTATTTTACTGTATTGGAAGAGCTGGGAGATAGAATAGAAGCCATTGAGGAGGAACTATTGATTAATCCAACTTCAGATACTCTGCACAAGCTGAACAAGATTAAGCAGGATTCAATGTTGCTTCGCAGATCCTTATGGCCACTCCGTGATGTGGTTAGCCGTTTTGAACGGGAAGAAATAACACTGGTGAAAAATAGTACCCGTCCGTATATCCGTGATATTTATGACCATTCCATCCAGGCGATCGAAGCTATCGAATCCTATCGCGATGTGTTGTCCGGCATGGTTGATATATATTTATCATCGATCAGCAATCGCATGAACGCAATTATGAAAGTTTTAACGATTATTTCCACCATATTTATTCCTTTAACTTTTTTAGTTGGCGTTTACGGTATGAATTTCCGCAATATGCCAGAGCTCTATTGGCACTATGGTTATCATGGTGTGTGGGTTGTGATCATTTCTACCGCCGTATTTATGGTAGCTTACTTTAAAAGAAAAAAGTGGTTTTAAAAATTAATAATTTTAAATGCCTGCAAATACAAAAATATTAATTACGGTTGTTGTCTTAATTATTATCAGCGGATATGCATGGATATTTCTTGCCAATGATAATACAGAAGAACCAATGGCAAATACGAATGTTAATAATTCTGTTATGGTAGATTTAGTTTTTGGGCAAGTTTCTACAAGTTGTGTGCAAGATGAAGATTGTCAGATCATTAATCGTGAAAAAGATTACACATCATGTTGTGCAACGCCTGAATGCCCAGTATATACAGAAGATAAATATGTCGCTGTTAATTTGGAATCATTTAACGATTTAGTAGCTGATGGTAAGGCGCAACAAATCTGTCCAGCTGTGCCATGTCCACAATATGCGCCGTGCTACATGATTGAAAAGAATAACATAACTGCAAAATGCGTTGATAATACTTGTAAAAAGATTGCAGATGATTCGGAAAGTAATAATAATTCTATTGTAAATACTAATACAACAGTGGAAATGCAATATCGGTTTACCGGTTTATTAACAGATGTCAGCGGGGGATCAGGTTTCGGCGAGGCAAAAGCAAATTTTGAAAATGCCAAATATGATCTGCTGGTAACCTTTGAGAATCTGCCGGATCCGGAAGGTACGAATTATTATGAGGGGTGGATTGTCAGAAGTTATCCTCAAAGCGTTGTCAGTACAGGAGTGGTTGTTAAAGATGGTGGAATTTATAAAAACACATATACCACAGACCAAGATCTGACGGATCATGATTTTTACGTTTTGACTCTGGAACCTGATGACAATGATCCGGCACCTGCAATACACATAATGGAAGGGTTGTTGAGCATTTAGATTCGGAGTGGTTTTGCATATATATATATATGATGTAATTTATCAGAAGATCACAGGATTAATTATTTAAAGGAAGTATCTTATGAAACACAAGTTACTTATCTCAATCGGGGTAGTTAGTTTTTTTGGTTTACTACTTTTCATTCCGCAAGGTAATGCGGCTGAACAGTTTGTAACTGATTTTTGGACACAAGAGATCGGCAATGAAAGAATTAAAATTTGCTGGACAGTTGCAGATACTGTTGAGAACAGCGAACCAGGCTATCCGCAAGTAGAATATTATCCATCGGATATAGACGGCGCAGATCATGTTTATTCTTCAGATGTAACAGTAGTCAGTGACACCTCACACTGCTTCATAACAACTTCTCTTGCCGACGGAACAAAATACGGATTCTGGGTAAAATATAAAGGGTCTAATTTGAGCAGTTACGCTGACTATATCGGAGGAGACACTGATTCAGTGACAAGTGCTTTATATAGTCAATATACTAGAAATTCAAATGCAAAATTTGCATCTGTTGATAAATCATACGTAATGCCGGGTGAAACTGTCAGACTTAACGGTACAAGACTTGGATCGGGACCATCGACTCTTACAGATAAAGTGGGGGTACTTTTTGGAGGTGATTATTCTGTATTCGGACCTGATTCTGGATATGAATTTAAAATCACAAAATGGACTGACAAGTATATTGAATTTACCGTTCCAGAATATAATAGTTCAATGAGCGTGCAAAGCGGAAGATTATATCTTGAAAACTTGATTATTGATGAAGATAATTATAATTCCGATATCTCCATAAAATTAATTACAAATGAAACTGAAGTTGATCGTGCAATAGCTTCGGGATATCAGGGGAGCGAATATCGTTATCTTTTAAACGCATCCCGCTATCGGTACAATATCAGAAGAACTACTTCAACATTTGCGCAAGAACAGGTGCAAATGGAGTGGGTTTCAGACTATCTGACCAGTATCGGCAAGGGGATTGACGCTACCTGGTCGCTTGTGTTGGCATACGGAAGAGTCTATGGTGATTACTCCGAAGAAGAGATAAAAAAAGAAATCAAATTCGGACCGGGTTGCATCCACGCGGTTATACCGCAGTCTGCTTGGAGTAAAACTGATAGCTACGGACAGTGTATGAGTCATACACTGTAATTTCAGTAATTCTCATAAAACCCCTCATTATTGAGGGGTTTTATGATTGGACGTTGTTTGGACAAAACAGTATAATATATAGAGGAAACAAGCATTATGCATGATAATAATAAGAAAGAATACAGAGAAATTACGGCAAATAAAGTTTTTATTGCCCTCTTTATTTTTTTATTAATAGGCGGAGTAATCGGCTTTGGAATCGGATATTTCTTTTTCAATAGTGCTGAGCGCTCAAGCGAAATCAGGCAGGGTGGATATCAATTCATCAGCCCGCTTTTAGAATGTGAATCTAACGACAGTCTTTCCAGTAGGGAAATTATTTCTTTGGAAAAAACTGTTTCTAATATAACGACAGCGAAGCTCAATGAAAATACAATTGATGATGTTTCAGTTTATTATCGTGATTTAAATAACGGCCCTTGGTACGGAGTTAATCAGGATGCTCTTTTTGCCCCTGCCAGCCTGCTGAAGGTACCGATGATGATCGCACTTTATAAAAGGGCGGAAACCGACCCCTCATTTCTTTCACTGGAATTAGTGCCGGAGGGATCAGAGAACGGCGAGACAGTCGATGTTTTGATTGAAAAGATGATTGTTAAATCGGAAAATTACGCCTTTGATTTGTTATCAAATGTTGTTGATTTCGATGAAATACGATTAATGCATGATGTTTTGGATATTCCTTTTACCGAGGAGGATTCTGATGATGATTATATTACCGTAAGGAAATATTCTTCTTTATTCAGAGTTTTATATAATGCCTCGTATCTGAACAGGGAATTCTCAGAAAAGGCACTAGCACTACTTGCGAGGGCGGAATATGATTCCGGCATTGCCAAAAATCTTCCCGGTGATCTGGTAATAGCCAATAAATTTGGTATCAGGTCGGATCAGAATAGCCAAAGACAGCAGTTACATGACTGTGGAGTGGTATATTATCCTGATCATCCGTATTTATTGTGTATCATGACGAAAGGCAATAATGTAAATCAGCTGGAAGAAGCAATTCAAGATATTTCAAAATCAGTTTATGATGAAATAAATACCCGTTATCGTAAATATTAATTTATCTGGCTAAACATTTTTCTAATAAACAATTTAGTATTATTCTAGGCAAATGATATGCACAGAAATAAAATAGTTTTAAGTAAAGCGAAACTATACGAAAAACTGGATCGAGGACAGGTAAAATGCACCGCTTGTGCCCATTATTGCCGGATTGTCGAAGGCAGGACGGGTGTCTGCGGTGTGCGAATGAATTACCAGGGCGATCTATATCTGATGGTATATGGCAAGGCGTCTGCTGTGCATGTTGACCCGATTGAAAAAAAACCGCTGTTTCATTTTTTGCCGGGAACAGAAATATTTTCCTTGGGAACTGTCGGATGCAACTTTGCCTGTGATTTTTGCCAGAACTGGGATCTTTCACAATCGGCAAAAGAAGTACAGAAAAAAATTAAGGATAAGGATGAGAGAATGTTACGGTTGGGAAAACTGGTGGACTATGGTCAGGATTTACCACCACATAAAATTGTAGAGTACTGTTTGAAGCATAAAATACCTTCAATTGCTTATACTTACAACGAACCGGTGATTTTCTTTGAATACTTGTATGACACATCTAAACTTGCCCATGCAGAGGGGATTAAGAATGTTTTTGTTTCTAACGGTTATGAATCAGAAGAAGCGATGGAAAAAATACGACCCTATCTGGACGCAATGAATATTGATTTAAAATCTTTTAATGATGATTTCTACCGGAAAACATGCAAAGCCCATTTGGATCCGGTATTGAGAACCATCAAGCGCGCGCATGATATGGGGATTTGGCTGGAAATAACTACGTTAATCATACCCGGAGAAAACGATTCAGACGAGGAATTAAATTCAATAGCAAAATTTATTGCTGATGTCAGCGATTCCATTCCTTGGCATGTGACAGCTTTTTCACCAAACTATAAAATGGAACAAACACCTCCTACTCCTCCTGAATCCCTGTTGCGTGCGTATCGGGCCGGCAAAAGCGCCGGGTTAAAATATGTTTACACAGGTAATGTAGCGGATGGTGAGCATCAAAGCACATACTGTCCGAAATGTAATCACGTAAATATAACCAGAGACTGGCATTCTGTAATAAACAATGAAATCATTCAAGGCAAGTGTTCTAAATGTGGTTATGTTATCGAAGGGGTTTGGCAATAAAAATATGGAAAAATATACCCAAGCAGAAAAAACGTTTCTGCTTAAACTTGCACGAAATACTATTGAATTCTATTTTGCAAACCATGCAAAAATGGAAATCGATGAATCTGAAGTGATTTCGGAAAACCTAAAAAGAAAGCGTGCGGCTTTTGTCACACTTACACAAAACGGTAGTTTACGCGGTTGTATCGGAAGTATCAACCCGGAAATGCCGTTGTATGAAGAGATAATTGACAAGGCATATGCTGCGGCATTCCGTGATTTACGATTTCCGGCGCTTGCGAAAGATGAACTGCCGAAAACGAAAATTGATATTTCAATTCTCGCAGTTCCCGAGCCGCTTTATTATCGTGATTATCAGGATTTATTGGCAAAGATAGATTCAGGGAAGGACGGAATTGTACTAAAAAAGAACAGTTTCAGTGCTACTTTTTTGCCCAGTGTTTGGAGAGAAATAAACGATAAGGAAGAGTTTCTTTCTAGTTTGTGCCATAAAGCCGGTCTCCCGCTGGACGCATGGAAACAAAATGCAGAAATTTTAATATACCGAACCATTGAATTTTCTGAATAATATGGCATTAATCAGCAATTGACGAATGTTGCTAAAAATATTAGAATATAAGAGAAAATTATATTACCAGTAAAGGGTTTTTGATTAATATGGCAAAAAAATCACAGAAAACCAATGTCGAGAAAGCTATAATTCCAAAGCATATTGGTATCATAATGGACGGGAACCGCACGTGGGCAAGGAAAAGAGGCTTACCTACATTCGCGGGTCATAAAAAAGGTTATGATATTGCGATGAAAGTGGGTGGGTGGTGCCTGGATCGTGGTGTAGCTATTCTTACTATCTACGCTTTCTCAACGGAGAATTGGGATCGTTCAAAAAAAGAAGTATCATATCTCATGAATCTTTTAAAGAAGGCGTTTACAGACGAGATCACAAATCTCCATGCCAAGGGAATCCAAGTTCGGGTGATTGGAATTGAAAAAGGTCTTTCTAAAGATATTAAAGACGCGATAAAGAAAGCGATGCGAATGACAAAGAATAATAAACGGGGTATTTTAAATATTGCACTGAACTATGGTGGCAGGTCGGAAATCACTGAAGCGGTAAAGAAGATTGTAAAACAAAAAGTTAAGCCGGCTCAAATAACAGAGGAGCTGATTAGTAAAAACATTTTCACGTCGGACCTACCTGATCCGGATCTGATAATTAGGACATCCGCACAACAGAGACTTTCCGGTTTCCTGACATGGCAGTCAGTGTATAGCGAATTATTGTTTATTGATAAGCCATGGCCGGCATTTACCGAAAAGGATGTTGATGATGCAATAGAGGAATATAGCCGGCGCAACAGAAGGTTTGGGGGGAATTGATAGAGGGCAAGTATAGGATTTCTAACGGGGTGTGGCGCAGTTGGTAGCGCGCATCGTTCGGGACGATGAGGTCGTGGGTTCAAGTCCCGCCACCCCGACCACGCGTGATTATTCGTTTCAGGTTCTATCCTGAATTATTATTCAGGATTTCACCTTTCACGAATATCCCGCTTTCCCCAAAAACCGCTTAGCGATTTTTGGGGGCCCCATAAAGCCGATTGAACATCGGTTTTTATGTTTTTAACATAGTTGTCTTTGGTTTCGGGTCTGTGTCCCTTTCCTCGCAAATCCGTGCTCCCCGATGCAGTTGCTACACAACTGCCCGGATGCGCTCCTGATTTGCTCGGTAATTATTTTTATCTCGAAAACTACTATGCGATTTTTGGGGGCCCCATAGAGCCGATTGAACATCGGTTTTTAATTTATTAAAATTCTGCTACAATATAGTTAAGGATAATATATAATAATAACGCAATGAATCAGGAAAAATGGGATAGTTTGATCATATATGCAAAGGAGGAATTTGATGTGGAAGAACACGAAACGGAAGAGATTATGGACGGTATGGGTTCTGTCGAGCGGATTATATTTAACGGACCTTTAGGAAAGATCAAGTTGGAAAGAGAAAAAAAGCCTTTAGTCACCGGAAGAAAAGTACTGGCTGCTAAAAGGATCGGTTCTAATGTTTCAGAAGAACTGGAGTTTTCCGATACTGAAACTGTTGATACAATTTTTGCGTATAAGTGGAACAAAAACATGGATGAATGGGAGGAAATGAACGCGGAACAATTTTCTAATATCAATAATTAACTATGAAAAACATGTTTGAATTAAAAGGGGAATCAAACCAGGTAAGATCTGGAGTATTAATGGGTTTGCTAGAATCGCTTTATGTGGTTGTTGTTGCATTGATTATGAATAATTTGAGTTCAATGATGATCAATGTTGAGGAAATTTTTGCTGCCGGCCTGATGTTAATGCTGTTAGTATTCAGCGCCTCAGTTTCCGGAGCACTTGTTTTCGGGCTGCCAATCCACCTATTTGTCCAACGGAGGGTAAGAGATGCAATCCGGGTGATGGTTACAACGTTTTTAACTTTACTTGGTGTGTTTTTTATAATTTTACTGCTTGCCGGGATCTATGTCAGCCAGTAAAAATATTGATCAAAAGCTGCCGATGCAATTTAATCAGATTATTGCCGATAAATTTGATCAAAAAGCACAAATTTTCTTTGCGGATGAAAAGAAAAAATTCAGAGGATTTGCATATTTCAAAGCAGCGAAAGCAATCAGGAGCCTGAACAGATCACTGATCGATATCTATGCCAGCGGGTGGTTAGTAGGTATTCAAAAAATAGACGGAATCGGGAACAGGATCGCTCACGAAATTGAAACAGAAATTAAGAAAAATAAAAAAGAGATATAATCTCTTTTTTAAGTATATTTGTATTGTTAGATGATCGAATTTAACAGGTAGGAAAATCCGATACCGACAATTACTCCGACTAATACTTCAAAAGGAGTATGGCCAACGCGTTCCTCCACAGCAGGAATGTTTTTGTTTGCAAGATTTAATTTATTTATTACCTCGCCCTGTTTTCCGATTATCCTACGGAGTCCCACGGAATCTCTTAAGACAATAACTGACATAACCACCGCAATCCCAAATTCAACCGTATCTACACCCTGAGCAATTCCAACCATAGTACAAAGTGATGCAACCAGCGCGCTGTGTCCGGAAGGCATCCCGCCGTATTTTAAAATGCTTTTCCAATTAAAACTACCCTTGAATATATCAGGGATTGTTTTTGAGCATTGCACCAGTACCGAGATTACCAGTGGAATAAAAATTATTTTTATCATCATCATTTTTATATTATAGCAAAACATCCGTTAAAACAACAAATTTTAGATAATCTGCAGTAGACGGGGGATATTCTCTAAAAAGTGGGTTCGCACCGCTATAGCTGATCCGATCAGTAATAACACTGCAATTGTTTGTATTATAGCCGGTTGATGCTGGATCCGTATCTTAACGAAAATATTGACCATTAATGCCGAAATCAAAAGCAGAAACAAAGCCCAGTAAATTTTATCTGAGTAAGAGCTGAGTGAACTTAAGAAGCCCTTGTTTTCAATCCCTTTAAGCTCTGCTGTAACCTCAGCTGATTTCAACTGAGGATTATTTCCATCCGCCAGAACTTCAGTGGACAGGGGATTCCCTGCAGTTTCGGAATATAGAACATCTGGCTCTCCTGCTATTGATGGGATGAAAGTAGTGCCAAAAAATTCAACCAGTACAGTTGTGCTTTTTCCGTTTAATTTACCATGCACCACCGCAATCCCGATTTCTTTGTAATTGGGGTTTTCAATATTTGCCCTGTGCGATTCGCTTGAAAGCCATGCTTCGTGCACGGTTTCTGCCCTGGTAAAATCCATCGCCAGGTTCTCGCCGGCATACGAATAAATATAATTATTATTTTTTAACCAATACCAAGGCATATTTCCGTCCGGATCTTCATGGTTAAAATAGTTTCTATCCAGCATATCCTGAGCTTTCTGGTAAGCGGCTCTAGTCAGCAAAGCATTTTCTTTTACTGGATTTACGCCGGCAGTGGTCCGGGACTGGTTAGTGAGTTCGACTAATTTTCTGGATGATATCTCTGCAAATACTTCCGGAGAATTGTAAGAAAATAAAAATACGGCGGTAACGAAAATTTTTGCCGTTAAGACAAAAATGCTGATTATCGAAAGCATGCGTGGCCGTAAAAGATGCGGCCGATGCTGATTATCTTTATGCGGGATAATGTAGAGGTGAAGTTTATTTACCATCAGCTCTTATGTTTACAGAATCACTGGACTCGTACCGAGATTTTGAATAAAGTGGAATCTCATGAACAGCATTAATGAGGCCAGAAGTATTACCAGAAGACTGGGAATGATGGTACCTGCGTGCTGAACCCTTATTTTTACAATTGTGTTGATTAAAAGCGAAATTGACACCAGAATCAGTATTATCCAGAATATGACGTTGGAATATTTATTGAGAAAGCTCAAGAAATCTTTTGTTGCTTCAGAATTATTGCTAGCAACCACAAAAGGAGTGACTTCAGTTTCCGCCGGCTTAATTGTCAGATTTGTGTTTGTTGAGGCTACAAAACCTGGTTGCTCAATTGTATTATTAACATTTTGATTTATCGGTTCCGCGGTATTGGTATTCAGGTTGACAGGTACTGCAATATTTACATTCAAGTTGACTGGCTCCGCAATATTTACATTCTCCATTACTGGCGCGGTATTTAAATTAACAGGTTCTGGCATCGTTACAGTAATGGGCAGTTTAAAATAACTTCCATTGATCCAAGTAATATTTTCCGCGACTAATTGAAATGATTCTTCATAAGTTCCGACTTTTTCCGGCGCCTTCAGAGAAAATGAAAATCTGGCAGTTCCATTCGGTGCCATATTACCGGATATTTTTGTCGGCCTGTATTTTGTGAGCCATGTTGAATCAGCAAATTGACTTTCTTTTCCGGCCGGATCAGTTACATTCATCGCGATAAAGTTATTACCGGAAGCGAGCCAGGTTGTATTGCCGGTATTTTTAACGTCCACCCAATAATTGATGGTTTCTGCCGGTTTAATATTTAAAGAATCTGCCATTTTTCCAACTATCTCGCTTTTGTATATTGGAGCGGGCAGGGGAGTAGGTTTGATATTTGTATTAGTTCTGGTTGTATTTACATTTGTTGTCGGTACGGGTGTTGGCACAGGAGTCGGAACCGGTTCTACTACGGCAACTTTTGGATCGCCAAACATTTCGACTAAAATAGTTGTATCTTTACCGTTAATACTTCCGGTTACTATTGAAACACCGATTTCTGAAAATTTATCATTTAAAATATTCCGGCGGTGGGTTGTTGATGCCATAAGCGCGTTATGGACAGCTTCCGCAGAATTAAAATCCATGGCCAGATTCTCGCCGGCCGTGGTGTACTGATATCCGGCACCGATTACCCAGTTCCAGAATCGCGCTCCGGAAGGGCTTTCATGACTGAAGTAATTATTTTTAACCATGTCCTGTGCTTTTTGATAAGCAGCAAGATTTAATTTTTCAGATACATTCAGATCAGCCAAGCCGTTTGCTTCGCGTGAACTGTTGGTAAGATTAATGATGTTTGAGGAGGAAGCGCTGGAAAAATAAGCCGGTGATGGATAGGAGGCATACATAAACGCGGTTACCGCCAGCTTGGTAATGATTAATACAATACTGTAAAATCTTAAAGCGCCCGGTCTAATAATATACGGTCTGTGGGCATTATCTTCATGAGGGATAAAATAAGTTCTTGCGGTACGCAAAGAAACAGCAGACTGGTAGGTTAACCGGTTCTTTGTTTTACTGACAAATTTATTAATCTGATTACTCATTTTATTCAACTTATCATTAAATTGATTTATTTGAGTTTACTTTTTACTTTTTTAATAACGTCCTTTATTTCCCAGTCTGATTTTACAAGATAATCATGTACATTCAAGTTTACAGCTTTTTGTGTATTATCCCAATCACTTAAGTTACTTAAAATTATTACATTTGCAGTTTTACCCCAGGCATTTTCCCTTAAATTTTCCAGCACTGTGATCCCATCCATTTTAGGGAGAATTATATCCAGCAGTATCATATCCGGTTTATGCTTGATTGCCAGCTTTAACCCGATTTCTCCGTCCTCCGCCTCAATTACTTCAAACCCTTCATTTTGCAGTTTTGTGGAAAGGGCATTTAGTAGTGGTCTCTCGTCTTCAACAACTAAAATTGTTTTTTTAGCCATATTATTACAGTTAGATATTAAGGTACTTTAATATTACGGTATTTTGATTCAACACGCAATATTAGCATATAATAAAACATTTGTCAACCCCGTTAGAGGAAACCCTCTAACGAGGTCAACCCCCGCGTTATGGTTCAATAGCTTGGAATCATCCATACACCAAAATATTGATAATAAAAGATTACTATAATTAAAATAAAAAACAGCCGTTTTCCAATGTGAGATCGGAAGGAGGGCTGTGTGACTAGGGAAAGATTAGCAGGAAGAATGTGGCAACCATACAGGCATTGCCCATAAGAATCCATTCGGATTCTTTTTTCTCTCTTCCGTTTGAGACAAAGAACAGCGCGTGGGTGGCGATCAGGGAATAAGCCACCGCCAGACAGTATGGAACGGCGACGTACCAGTGGTATCGAGGCAGAGTGGCGCCAAAACCGCCTGCTACAACCAGGCTTGGCAGCATACAGGCGCCGGCAATGCGCCTGGCCGGAATAACTCCCAGCCACAAGGGCAGGGTCCAGCGATAGCCGTGGTTTGCTTTCCGATCCTGGACATCCTTCACAATTTCCCTTGCCAGGAAAGAAAAGAATGCCATGCCGATGCCGTAGGGAATGCTGGAATGCTGATGGCTTCCAGCAAGCCAGCCTATGAGGATTGGCGATACGCAGACGAAGGCGATCAGGCTATTCTTCGAGAACCAGTGTCGGGACAGCAGGTTGGGATAGGCAAGGATAATTGTGGCGTCGGCGACTACGATCACCCGACAGGTTTCGTTCAGGTAGGTGAACGTGATTGCAATAGCGGTGAGGATGCTCGCTATGCCACCAAAGAACAAGCCGTCAAGCAAGGCCGGATCGCGCACGGCCAGCGACTCGCTTTTGCGCGTGTACATCTGGTTGGCCGCTCCGAAATGAAACAGGCTTGCTCCAAACACGCTGAATGCCATAATAGTCGGTGCGACCACTTTGGCTGTTGTGAACCAATGAGGTCCGTTGGAGAGCATGGCGGCTACCCAGGTCGTAAGGGCAGCCAGTAACATGTGTTGGGGGCGGGCGATCATCACGTAGCTGCGAAAAGAGCGCATCGGCTTCCTCCTTACGGTTTTAGTGGTCTCGTGAGCCGGTTTTACATGTTACTACGGAGGCATTACGGCGTCAATCAGCTTCTGTTTGATCCGTTTGGATTTTATATTCAAACCAAAACAGCCCCGCAAATGCGGGGCTGTTGTTATTTAGTTAATATTTACTGATATTAGATCAACTCACTGATTACAACCAGCCTTTTCTGCGATGTAAACAGGGGAGTACAAGTGAAAATTGTCAGAATCGGATCCGAACTTGGATTAATCACTTCAGTCTGATCCGGGGTTACTACCTTGATTTCGATTACCCGGTAGTAGTACTCTTTCCCCTCCCAAACAACAGCTATTTTGTCGCCTTGCTCAAGCTTGTCGAGCAAATAGAATGTAGTGTTGTTTGGCGGTCGAAAACGGAAACGATGACCGGTAATAACTGTGTTGCCTCCTTTGTCAGGAGTAGAGGTTTGTGGCATGCGCCACGCGCCTCTAAGCAATGCCTGGTCATTTTCACCTTCAACCACCTTGGCGTTTACTCCTATTTTAGGAATAATCAGACGATTACCGGTATAATCTTCACTGGTCTGTTTATCTTCAGATAGTGGTAATCCGGAGATTAATTCTTTGGAGTCATCAATTGCTTGGATATTCGTTTTCGGAGGGAACAGTGCGTACTGAATGGAGGGGATAAAGGGATAAGCTAATATAATTATCCCAAACCCAATCGCAATTAACGCACCAATTCTTACCGCTTTCTTGCGAGTGTCTGGCTTGTGCTGATTTGTTTTCCCATCGATCGATCGGAATTTTTTCTCTGTATTGTCCATAAGCCAATAATGAGTGTAGCTATTCCAATTAGGTAGTACAAGTAATCAAGCGCAGATGTTCCGGTGTCAGGCAATACATCGCCTAATACCACGATTTCCCTTACTTCTACATCTGCCATCGCGGATTTGTTTTCAGCATTATCTGCTCCAACTACTGCAATATTTTCATACATACCGGCAGTGACATTGCTCAGCACATTTACAGCATAGGTGATGGTTTTGGAGGCATCCGGCGCCATATTGCCCAGATCCCACATTTTCACCACATCTTCTGTTCCGTCATATACGAAGCCTTCCGGTAGCTGGTCTGTAAGTATAACATTGATTGCCTCACCGTCGCCAATGTTTTTAACAACGATGGTATATGAGATTGTATCACCCGGGTTAGTGAATTCAACGTTAACTGTTTTCGTAATGTCTAATTCAGGAGTAGCATCGCCTTTAACTTCCGGAATACGCACTTCTAACGTGGCATCGTCTGATACCTGGCTGTGGTTATCTGCCTTGGCTGAAGCGGTGTTTACGTAGTTTCCGGCTTTTGTATCCTTACCGACAACCGCGTCATAAGTCTGAGTTACTGATGCGCCCGGGTTAATATTTCCCAGTGCGAATGTTTTAGTAGTCCCGCCCTCAGGATAGGTTAATCCTTCAGGTAAGACGTCAGTGAGAATAACGTTGATCGCAGCGCCATCACCGACATTTGATACTACTACAGTATATTTCACAGTATCATTTGGATTGGCGAATTGCACATTTACGTCTTTGGTAATTTTCAGAATTGGCTTTTTTTCTACAACCGGAGGGATCACAGTTTTAGCGTCGTCACTTTTTGGATCGGTCTGATCGGAATAGATCGTGGCGACGTTGATGATATCAACATTAGCCGGAGTAACATCCTTGATTGTGGCCCGATAGGTTACGCTGCCGGTTCCGCCAATTGCAAGGTTTCCGATTGTCCAGGTCAGAGTATTGCCGTTATCGACTGCTCCGCCGGTATTGGCGATTGTTAGGTATTGTTCCGGGTAGTTGTCCACGATATAGACATTGGTCAGGTCTACTTCACCGGTGTTTGTGTAAGTTATTTTATAGTCTACAAATCCGCCCTTAACCAGGTTGTGATTTGTAATGTCTTTTACTATTGAGATGTTTGGTACTTTTTGTACAGGATGGTAGTTACCGAAATCATTGTCAATCGAAACCATTCCGGAAGTGATAACTATCGGTCCATACATTCCATTTCCGCCCGGCAGTGACTGTACCCAGCCTGTTTGTTGTACTTCGGAAACATAATATGAACCTGTTTCCAGAAGCGAGAATTCATAATAACCGCTTTGGTCTGTTGTTCTGGTCATGATGACAGGATTTACAGTCATTGTTTCCGGAGTTGCACCCAGTTTATTTTTGAAACAGTTCAGATCAAAACTATTTACAGCCGAGTCTCCATTTAAGTCGATCAGAGTGTCGCCCAGAAAATATTTTTCAGCAAACAGGCTTACGTCTGACAGGTTGATTACGGAGTCAGGCACCAAGTCATAGTCAGCAAATACTGTAGAACAGCTGGATCTGAGCTCAATGGTCCAGTCCTCAAGTCCCGGTTCGCCGATGTCCCACACACCATTGGTGTTGGCATCGTCGAATTTTGCGCCGGAGATTTCTCCATAAGCAGTATTGCCGAAATTATATGACATTTCTTCATTGTCGGCGTTAGGTCCCAGATAGATATAGTGGCATCCGGTATTTTCGGAAGGGTAAGTCTGATACCATCCGTCGCCTTGTTCTTCACATACCTGGTAGATACCCGGCAATACTCCGGTGAATTCGTAGTAACCAAGGTTTTTATCTGATGTTATTGTTGATTGTAGTGGGGTTCCTTCAACGGTGTTTAGGTTAATTGTCCAATCTGATTTGCCCGGTTCATTCTGATCCCATTCGCCGTTGCCATTCAAGTCGTTCCATTTGAACCCTTGGATGTCATAGCGATCCACTGTGTTGTGTAATTCACAAACCGCCTGTTGACCGGCGATAACTTCAACATTGTTGCAGGTTGAAGATACCTGGTGATAGCCCGGCAGGTTGCTTTCTGTTGCAGAATATGTTCCTTCAGGAAGCAGTTTGAATACAACATTATCTTGTCCGAAAGCAGGGGACTGTGTGCCATAACCGGCAACAGTGAAATCCCACATATCCGGAGTAGCATTGCCTTCATCTACATATTTAATTACTTTCAATGATCCGTAGCATTCGTTGTAGACGGTTGTCTCAACTTCATTGCTAGAGAAGTATCCGGTTTCATTGCTCCAGACCTTTGCTTTGTTAGGAATTACGGTTTCACCGCATTTCAAATCTTCGGCGGTAATGGTTGCCTGGAAACTGATTGCTCCAGATTCGCCTGGTACTATTACATGAGCATTAGCAATTGGGTTAACGCCGTCAAACTCTTCAAACAGAGTGATGCCGTCGCCATTGCCGTTGTATTCAGTTCCGTTCAGCGAATCATCAACATAAGTTAAGCGGTCGTCCAGATTGTCGTAGACTTTGACGCCAGTTCCGGTACAGTTACCGTCGCCGATGTTCTGATAATTGATGGTATAGGTCAATGTATCGCCCGGCAGTGCATTTTCTTTATCTACTGATTTGGTGAATTCTAGTTTGCAGAAAGTATCTTTGGTATTGTGGAATTCGCATACTGCCTGTCCGCCAGGTGTAACCTGCACATTATCGCAGGTTGAAGATACCTGATGATAACCCGGCAGGTCGCTTTCTGTCGCAGAATATGATCCTGCCAGAAGATTTGTGAAGATGACATAGTTTTGTCCTTCAACTGGAGACTGTGTGCCGTGACCGGCAACAGTGAAATCCCACTTATCAGGTGTCGCTTCACCGAAATCAACACTCTTGATTACTTTTAGTGATCCGTAGCATTCTTTGTAAACATTTGTGTTTACTATGTTGCTCGGGATGTTTCCGGTTTCAGTGCTCCAAATTTTGGATTCATTAGGAATCACATTTTCACCGCATTTCAGGTCTTCCGTAATTGTCGCCTGGAATGTGACATACCCGGACTCACCCGGGCTGACTACGTGTGCATTGGCCACCGGATCAGTGCCGTTGAAATTACCTTCAAAGGTAATGTCATGATCATCGTTATCCTGAGAATGAATGCCGTTGTAAGTAAGTTTGCTATCCAGATCGTCATATAATTTTACGCCAGTTCCTGTACAGTCAGCTGTTCCGACATTTTCGTAAGCTAATGTGTATTCCAGTGTATCGCCAGGTTCTGCTTCAGTCTTGTTAACAGATTTTTTAATTTCTAATTCACATACTCCCGGGCAATGCTGATCGATTACCAAGGATTGTGCGTGCCAAGCAATGCTTTCTCCGTAAGGTGATACATCACCTTGGTCTTCCGGAGATTCAATCTGGAAGCTGGCATATGTCGCGTTAGCCGGGATGGTTACTGTGGTTGAGAAAGTATCCCATTGCGGTCCGTCGGACTGTACCATGAAGTTTGTGGCAATTTCTGAAGCACCAGCCTGGTTCACCAGATTGGTCGGAGCACTACCTGTGCTTGATTTGAACCACAGATTGTCTCCGCGGGATGTTCCGGCTTCGCCGTCACCAACCAGTAGGGTAGTATTAGCAGTTCTGGCATAAGGTGCCGGGTCAAATGTATAAGTATAAACCTTTGTGTCCGGTCCCATTGGATCCGGGAAACCGTGGAAGGCGTAGTCTAAACCGCCTTTAATCGCGAATTGGGTCGGTTCAATGGTGGAATCTTTGTAGACAGCCAAAATGCCGGCACCGTCGTTGTACAGGTCGTGAACGTCAACTTCAGTCACGGTATAGTTATTATTACCAACAGAAACCAGACTGGTTACATCAGCATAGTAGCCAACCCAGCCCCACTCAGGATTTGAGCCTTGCTCAATGTTTGTGGCGTCTGCGGTAACAGTTGTGCCGTTTAGTTTAATTTCATTATCACCTGGGTTTACGCCTTCATAGCGCCCGCCCCAGAAGATATAAGCTTTATAAAGGTTTTCCGGTACATCCAGGTTGAAAGAACCGGATGAAACTTCTGCTAATCCAACCCCGTTAGCTACGGTATTGTAGCCCCATGCATCTTCATAGCAGATTCCTTCACCGGCAAGCAGATTCTGCAATCCGCTTTCGCTGGCAAAGTAATTACCAAAATATAGTGTAGTTGTATTATTCAACGTTACAACCGCATTTTGGGTCAATGGAGTGCTGTTGTGCCAGCCATCCTGCAGTGTTTCAGTGACTTGGTAAGTACCAAGCGGCATATCAAGCAGAGTCAGTATACCTTGGCTGTTGGTAGCACCTTGAGTACTGTATGCACCGTTTACAATAGTAAAATGCCAATTTGGCAGTAATGCTTCGTTTGTATCATGAACTCCGTCTCGGTCCTGATCCAGGAACTTTTTAATCTGGATTGTGCCGGTATCTTCGCATTTTTCGCCTTCCGCACAGTCGGTTTTATCAGTTGCTGTTTCAACTACCGGTTTTGCGACTACTTCTTCTGCCACGACATCAACTGCCGTTTCAGGTGTCTTTTCCGCTGCCAGAGCAGTATTTGGGGTTAAAAACACCCCTACTGAGGACATGTTAAATACTAGCGCAATAAGCGCTACAATGTGGAATGACTTGTAGGTTGTTTCCCACACCGCTTTTTTCTTAGGTAAGAGATTAATTTTCATTCTTTTTTCGTTTAGTTATTTGATTATTTTTCCCTATCAAGAGGGAGTTATTTATAAGTATAATGTACTAATCCACATGGTTTTTCATGAATACAAAAAACCAACAACAAGTTACAAATTCGCTAAAAATAGCGATTTTAAAGGTTTAACTCCTAGTACACTTTTATTTTGGTTTTTTTATAACCTTTTGTTGGTTTTCTATTCCCCCCAAACACTAGCATAAGCTCGTGTTCTTCCTCCGTGATAATGTGCAACGCATAAAGAACTATTTATAGTTCCTACATCTTACAGCAAATGGATTTTTTGTCAATAGGCTAGAACACATTATTACTATTTTTGGCAACTACCGATTATACAAATCAAAACACCCCGGCGCCTTATACAAAGGCCCTCGGGGTGCTCTTAAAATCTATATTCCAGCTACTTTGTCTGCTGAAGCTTTCTTTCTCTGGTGGAGAAAAAGATTCCGGAAACTACCAGCATTATTCCCGCGAAATACAGGATATAATCGCGCAGAGTAGAACCGGTTTCAACCAACGCGCCTAATACAGAGACAGCACGTACTTCAACAGTAGCAGAAGCACCAGCATTCTCGGAATTGTCAGCTGTGGCAAGTGCCACATTATCGTACATTCCGGCGGTAGCGGCAGCGTCCACGGACACCTTATAGGTGACTGTTTCGGCTGATCCTACGGCAATTGTGGCGAATTCCCATAGCTTTACCGCATCGGTAGTGCCTTCAAACACGAACCATTCCGGCAGTTGGTCGGTTAGGACTACGTTTTGGGCATCTTCTGTGCCGTTATTTGTAATGGTCAGTGTGTATTCCACCATTCCGCCCGGGTTGGTGAATTCAACATCGGCGGTTTTGATCAGTGCTAATTCCGCTTCAGTGGTGTCACCCAGAACAATCGGGGCTTCTACGTTCACAATCGCGGAATCTGATATTTTGGCATGATTATCGGCATGCGCTTCCGCCAGGTTTTCATACGATCCGGTTGTCGCCGTATCAGCTACTTTTACATCATAAGTAGTTGTTTTCGACTGTCCGATCGCAATATCACCAAGTACTAATGCTACGGTAGTTCCACCGCCTTCAACAAAGGTCATTCCGGCCGGCAAAGTATCGTCCACCATGACATTGGTGGCGGTTGCTGAACCGACATTGGTAACAACAACTGTATAGGTTACGGTGTCACCGGCGTCAGCTGTAGCTTCACTCGCATCCTTGGTAATCTGCAGTAGGGGATTTGTGGCAGCAGGTGTTACGCTTACGGTTACTTTTGCGCTGGCAGTCGCGGATCTTTCAATACTGATAACTCCCGGTGCTAAGGCTAAGGCAGATACTTCGGCTGGTGTTAAGCTTTCAGTTGCTAATATCTTTACGTTATTGATCAATTCTTCAGTGTTGGATACACCAGCGGTTGTTTGAACAGTTACACCGTAACTGCCGGTTCCTGGAGCAACGTTTGTTGCTGACCAGGTTATCGTATGAGTGGCTGCGTCGTATACTCCGCCGTTGGTTGCTGATACGAATGTTACTTTTGCCGGTAGCGTATCAGTTATCACAACATTATCGGCAGTAACTAATCCACTCAGCGTCCAATTTACGGAATAGTTGAACTGTTCAAGCGCTCCGACAGTTGTTTTATCTGCAGTTTTTGTGATTGTGACGCCGAAGTCTGGCTGGTTACCGAAATTATAATCACCATATACAATCGGTTCAGTCATTTCTACTTCATAACCTGCTTCAATTGGTTGAGTTTTTGTATAACCCGGTTGCATTGTTTCAGTAACTGTCGCGTGTCCCGGACCGTAGAATTTGAATTCATAATAGCCGTCGAGCCATTCACCAGTGCCGGTTAGGACACAAGAAGTTTCAGATGGCAGAACTTCAAACGGAAGAATATCAATTGCAATTCTCAAATTG
Source organism: Patescibacteria group bacterium (assembly GCA_041664365.1). Classification (NCBI taxonomy): domain Bacteria; species Patescibacteria group bacterium. The sequence continues at coordinate 18,250 of JBAYKW010000011.1, read as the reverse complement.
CTATTAATTGTTGGACCTTCTCCAGAAGTAAATGTTCTGCAGATTTCCCAGTTGTTCAAAGGCATTTCACCGGGACTCCATTCGTGGTTGCCGTTCAAATCTTCATACTTATAGCCAGTAATTGTGGAGTGAGGATCTTCAACTACTGTTTGACATTGCTGTGGTCCATCCATAACGCAAGTGAAGTTGTCAGATATTTCACCGAGAGTACCATCACATAATTCATCTTCTTGTAATATTCGGTCACCGCAGTAACCGACATAGGTGTTGCCGAAATCTACATAGGAGATTTCATCGCCCGGGCTAACGAGCAATGTATAGCAATCTTCATTATTAGGATTGGTATTATCACCCGGTTCAGTTTGTTGCCAGCCATCTTGCTGAACTTCACAGACATCATAAGATCCCGGGATTAGTCCGGTAAATTCATAATTGCCGTATTCATCAGTAACATCGCTCATGTCCGGCTCTGAAGGAAGTGATTGGTCGTTGTACATAGTGGAGAAACAATTGAAGTCAGCCTGGTTTGTTAAACTGTCAGCATTCAAGTCACCCTGCGGGTCATTTGGTGTTTCCAAATACTGCGCCATCATAGCAATATCTGATAGGTTTAGATTTTCATCGCCACTTAAGTCGTAGTCAGAACTGTCTTCAGAACAGGTATTTAGAGAGATATTGATCGTCCAACCCTGAAGCACCGGTTCACATTCAGGATCGTCAACCGGTCCGTTAATCAACGATATTTTGTCGGCATCAGGACAGTCGCGCATTCCGTTACCGTTCAAATCTTCATATTTCAGTCCTGTTAATTCACCGGTATCGCGAGTGTTGGTGAATGTGCAGGTGGTGACGGAGTTCTTATTAACCAAAGCTGCGGAAGGATTACTGTTGGTACAGTTTTCACCGCTTACAGAGGTAAACGTATAACCTTCCGTACCCATTTCCTGAACGACATGATAGCCGGTCAAGAGGTTGTCAGTAAACATTCCTTCCTCATTGGTTTGATAATTTTCACCGTCAATTTGGAAAGCCACATTTGGCATCCGATTCCCGTTATCATCCAGTTTAATGATCGACAAGTCGCCTGTGTCATGGGTGTTGCCGAAGTTATATTCCGGTGCAAATACCGCATTTAGTGAAAAAGCAGCTTTATCAGTTGGCAGTGTCGGTAGAGTAACATAATGGCAGCCGTCTTCTCCAGGATAGGTTTGGTTCCAGCCGGTCTGTAATTCCTCGCAGATTCTGTAGTCTCCCGCCGGAAGATTCTCAAACCAGTACCAACCGAAATGTTCGGTTAGACTGGATGTAATCATGGTATCGAGCGGTTCAGTGCTATCTCCTTCATAGAGATTGATTGTCCAACCCGATAGTTTTGGTTCACAGTTTTCTGCGCTATTTAGCGTTGAAAGTGAATCATTTGGAGTACAATCATAACCATCGCCATTCTGGTCGTCCCATTTATAACCGTGCAGATCATAGGTTGGTTCTTCATCAAGCACATTCCAGGCAACACAATGATATGTTTCGCCCGGAGTCATGTTGTCAATCCATTCTAAGTTGTCATAGTTTAAGACATCATTATTGCAGTAGAATTCGGCTGAAACATTATTGCTGTTATTTCCTACAACATTATAGGTGAAAGGAATATATCCGGGTTGCATGACTTCACGAAACCAAAATTTGTCAGCAAGATCCAAGTCAAGATCTACAGAAGTCGTACCATTCACAGTTGGTCCGAATGTATGCCAGTCACCACCGGCTACACCGGTATTGTCTCCCGGATTGTATGGATCACCGCCGTCTATGCGGTATTGGAAATTCCAATCTGCTACAAGTTCACAAGATTCATGAGCATCTACCCAATTCTGGGCAGTTGCCGCAGTAATATTCTCTCCGCCATTTCCCCAATTAGGTAGGTCGGATTCTTCTGTACAGACTATTTTATATGCGACGATTGTAACATTATCTATTCGATGATTACCAAAATTATATGTGGTATCTCCACCGTCCGGCAGTGTTACTTCGTAACAATCTCCTGAACCTGTGCCAGGTAGCGTCTGTTCCCATCCATCTTGAACTACTTCGCAAATTGTATAGCTGTTTGGAAGCAAATCTGAAAATTCGTATTCTCCGTTTGCATTTGTGAATACTGTACCAGCATTTCCGCCATCTAGTGTTATCTCTACTCCTGCAAGTGGGTCTTCATTATCATCCCAAATTCCGTCATTATCTTCATCGTTCCATTTCTGTCCGTGGATATCATAGGTTACCGGGTCAGGTATTTCTTCACAAACACCGTTTGTCGCATCGACAGCGTCCAGGTCGTAACCATCAGCAGTGCCGTTGCCTGGGAATTCTGCCGCAAAGTCAGTAGTATCTGTTAAGCGGACATAGCGGATAAAGTCCCATCCTGTTGAGGAAAAATCAAGATAATCAATACCATCAGCAGTTTGGTTATTTATTTCACCAATATTTTCCCAGGTTATATTGTCTTTACTTACTGCTACCTGGGCTTTTTCTATTCCGTATGTAGTTCGGCTGCCCCATGTTTCCTCGTGGAAAGAGAGGTCATCTCCGTCAACATCCATTACTGGATATTGGAATTTTAGGGTAATCCAGCCGTTCATACCCAAACTGTAGAAATCACCGAGTTGTCCATCAACAGAGTCAGCTTCACCAAGTGCTTGCATTGGATCTGAGCGGTTGGCATCAATATTGCCACCACCGTACTGTGTTCCTTGGTCATTTGCAATTAATTCATATGCCCAGGTCGGACCTTCAACGCAGCTCTGTTCTTGACAAACATCTCCTTCATCATCGTATCCGTCACAGTTATTGTCTAAATCATCACATATCTCAACGCTGTCATTGGTAGGGACACAATAATATGCATCGCAAGCGTTACCTGCATGATCACCATCATCGTCAGCCTGATCAGGATTTGGAGTATTTACACAATTATCACAAACATCACCTACACCATCATTATCAGTATCAGTCTGATCAGGATTTGCTACCAAAGGACAATTATCAACTTCATCGCAGATTTCATCTCCGTCTGTGTCGGTACAGATTACATCAATATTGCATTCAGGGTCGGTGGCACCAACCATAGCGGAAAAACATGTAATATCGCCTTCGTTGGACTGTCCATCGTTGTTGAGATCTGCGGATGGGTCAATGCTTTTGTGTTCCGCAAACCAAGAGACGTCTGAAAGATCCCAAACAATGCCGTCTTCATTGTAATCTGTTGCTGTGTCAAACACTTCTCCGTTCGCATACGCTGTTGCGTACATTGCGACATCGGATAGATTTACGACACAATCACCATTAAGATCATAGTCAGCAAACACTTCCGAACAGACCGGGGGAACAACTGTTGGGCATTGCAATACATCTTCATTGTCTATCCCTAGTAAAACATCTCCCTCATGTCCTGCCAGTGGAGTTCCATGTTCATCAAGATGCGCAGACAAAGAAGGTTCTGCAACATTATTCCTTGTCCAAGGATTACTAGTGGATTCAGTGGCATGACAAATAGTATACTTGTCAACGCCTACATCAACTGGTTGTGTTGCTTGCGCGGGGGACAGCATTAAAAGTCCCTGCGTAGCGCTCATATTAAATAAAAAAGCCGTCATGACAATAATGTTGACGACACGATAGAACTTCCCCCTTTTTTTAGGGTTATAGTTGTAATGATTAGCGTTCATTGTTCGGTTAGTGCTAATAATTAGATTATTTATTTTTCAAGTCCTGTCGGCAATTTCTAGCGTTGCTGGCAGAGTTTTATATTTTTATTAACACGTTATGTGTAGCACAATTGCAAAATTTGTCAATATATTATGATATAATAATATGATAATGTCAACATAATTTCTTTGACATTAACAAATCAAAAAAATTTAATGTAAAATTAGCCAATTTTTCCAGCCTGTGGATAACTTTTTGATAATTTCTGTTTATTGGCAAAAGATGTTAAAATAGCACTATAAACGTGAATAATATGTTTCTACACAAAGTAACCATGGAAAACTTGGTAAAAGACCTGATTGGACAGGGTTATTTGAAGAATCCCGACATTATTAACGCTTTTTACAAGGTAAAAAGGCGTGATTTTCTGCCGGAAAACATGAAAGATAAGGAAACTGTGAATGCTCCACTGCATATTGGCCATGGTCAGACCAACTCTCAGCCTTTAACCGTAGCTTTTATGCTGGAAGTATTGGAGCCGGAGCAGGGTGACCGTATCCTCGATGTGGGTTCCGGATCCGCCTGGCAAACGGCACTGCTGGCAGAAATTGTCGGTGACCAGGGGCATATCTATGCTATCGAACGGATTGAAGAACTGAAAAAATTCGGCGAGCAAAATTTGAAACAATATAAATATATCAATATTACTCAAACACACGGAGACGGATCAAAGGGATTGAGAGCTTACGCGCCGTATGACAAGATAATCGTAGCGGCGGCCGCCAAGGAAATTCCTCAGGCATTGATAGACCAGTTGAAGGTTGGTGGCAGATTGGTTATCCCGGTTGGGGATAATACGCAGGATATTGTGGTAGTGGAAAAACAGGCGCCGGATAAAATTAAAACCAAAAGCTACCCCGGCTTCCAGTTTGTACCGTTGATCTCGGACAGAGAAGGATAATTTTCTGATAAATTCTAAATACCAAATTATAAAATCCAAATAATATTTAATATTTCAAATCGCAAATTACAATTTGAAAGAAATAGTACTGTGAAAATTTAGTTATTACAATTTGTAATCTATCTAGGATTTAGGGCTTAGGGTTTAGAGTTTATTAATAGTAATTATTCACTACTAACTAATCACATGAAGATAGTTATTCGCGCCGGAGGAGTAGGAACCAGGCTGTGGCCGATCAGTAGAAAAAATAATCCAAAACAGTTTCAGGCAATCGTCAGTGACAAAACTCTGATCAGGGACACGCAGGACAGAATCGCCCCGCTTGTAAATATAGAGGACGATCTTTTTGTTTCGGTGAACGAATCGGTGAAACACCTGGTGAAAAAATATCTGCCGGAGGTTTCCGAAAAAAATATTATTCCCGAGCCGGCCAGTAAAAACACCGGACCGGCAATCTGTCTGGAGAGCGTATTGATCGCGGACCGGTTTTCGGATCGGGAAGTAGTGGCTAGTTTGCCGTCCGATGATTTTATCAACGACCCGGAGGCCTTCCAAACTTTACTTCAGACTTCGGAAATATTTCTGAAAGAAAATCCGGAATATATCATGACGCCGGGAATCAAACCGAACTACCCTGATACCGGATACAGCTATCTTAAATCCGGAGAGGTTTTACAGGAGGAAGGCGAGGAAGCGATTTTCAAAGTAGCGGACTGGGTGGAGAAACCGGATCTGGATTATTGTAAGGAGCTAATTGCTTCCGGTCTTTACTTCTACCACACCGGTATGTATATCTGGCAATTAAAAACTGTCATCGGTTTGTTTGAAAAATACCAACCGGCAATGCTTGCATCGTGCCAAGAGATCGTAGAACTAATGAAACTGGGTGGGCAGGAAGAACAAATTGCCAAGATATATTCATCGCTGGAAAAGATGTCGATCGAAACCGCAATCACCGATAAAGTGGAAAAAATAGCAATGTGCGTTTCCAACCGGATTGGTTGGAGCGACCTGGGTAAGTGGCACATAATCAAAGACCTGCTGCCGGCGAACCAGGGAGATAATTTAATCAAAGGTAACGTGATTCCGCTGGACACTACCGACTGTATGATTTACGGAAGTAAAGATAAAGTGATTGCCACTATCGGTCTGGATGATATGGTGATTATTGATACCGATGACGCACTGCTCGTCTGTCCGAAGGACCGTTCGGATGAAGCGAAGAAAATCGTGGAGGAATTACAGAAAAGAAAAGATAGTGAAAAATACCTATAAACATTGACGAATATTATTTAAAATTAATCTAGATATTTATAACGGGATGAAAAAAATAATACTAATCATCATCAGTTTCATAGTAATTATCGGCTTAGCCGGTTTGTTTTATTTTAATAATCAGATCAGTTCAAAAGCTTCGGACAATGCGGAGGCAAAACTTTTTACTGTTGAAGCGGGGGAAGGCGTAAAAGAAATTAGCGCCCGGCTGACCGCGGAGAATCTGAGCAAAAATGATTTTATCTTCCGCACGTATATTTGGCTGAAGCATTATGAGAATAAACTACAGGCGGGGGATTATTATATTCCGCAGAATTTGAGTATGGTGGGCTTGGCGAAATTGCTGATCTCCGGTGACGCGCTTTCCAAGGAACGACTGGTGACAATTGTGGAAGGCTGGTCCAGTACGGAGATCGCAACATACATGGCGAACTTCGCTGAGGCGGACGGGGAACCATCCAAGAGTGATTACATTAATATATTTCTGGCGTACGTAGATGCCTCTAACACGCACGATATGATACCGGATAAGACCTATAGTTTCCTCGTCGACAAGCCTATTGATCAGGGTCTCGAAGGATTTCTTTTTCCGGACACTTACCGTATTTTTAAAAGTTCCGGTCCGGAACACCTGCTCGAAAAAATGCTGGACAATTTCGACGTGAAACTCACACAAGTTTTGAGAGATGAAATTAATAGTCAGGGAAGAACAATTTACGATATTATTACCTTAGCCAGCATTGTAGAAAAAGAAGTACGCACACCAGCGGATAAAAAGATTGCAGCGGGAATATTCTATACCAGAATGGAAAATGGAATTCCGCTGGAGTCCGACGCGACGGTAAATTTCATCACTGGTAAAAGGGCGCTGCAACCCACCTTCGCAGATACGGAAATTCAAAATCCATACAACACTTACGAGAACCAAGGTCTGCCACCGGGACCGATTTCCAATCCGGGGATGGATTCTATCTTGGCAGTGATCTATCCGGAGGACAGTGACTATCTGTATTTCCTGACCAAGGATGACGGTACAACGGTTTTCAGTAAAACATTTGAAGAACACTTGCAGAATAAAGCGAAGTACCTGGATTAAATTTCAAATACTAAATACTAAACCCCAAATAAATAGTAAATTAAAATATCCAATTTTCAAACATTTATTTTGGGGCACGGTTTACAATTTGAAATTTGAATCATTAAATATTATTTAGAATTTAGAAATTGGGATTTGGGATTTAATTACTAGTTTGAATAGTATAACCATTGCGAGTCACGCTGAGCGTGACGTGGCAATCCCGTTACTAAAATTATAAACATGAACAAAGAAAAAATAATTATTTCCCTAGGTGGATCCATTATTGTTCCGGATGAAGTGAACGCAACTTTTTTGAAAAAGTTCCGGGAATTAATTTTGCAAAATTTAAAAAACTATTCCAAGATTGTGATCGTAGCCGGGGGAGGGAAGGTCTGTCGCAGATACAATGCCGCCGCGGAAAAAGTTACCAAAATTTCGCATGAAGATCTGGACTGGCTGGGAATCTCCGCCACCAAACTGAATGCCGAGCTGATCAGGGTAATCTTCGGCACGCTGGCCTATGAAAAGGTATTAGATAATCCACATCAGAAAATAAATACCAAAAAGCAAATTATTATCGGTTCCGGTTATATTCCCGGTTCTTCTTCTGATTTGGACGCAGTAATCCTGGCGGAACAATACGGCGCGAAGACAGTGATTAACCTTTCCAATATTTCTCATGTTTATGACAAAGACCCCCGGAAACACAAAGATGCCCGAAAAATCGGGGTGATGTCTTGGCAGGAGTTCAAAAAGGTAATCGGTGGCAAGTTTGTTCCCGGAATGAACGCACCTTTTGATCCCGTTGCTGCCAAAAGGGCGGAAAAAGCGGGAATCCGGGTGGTGGTTATGAAAGGCACTAATTTGGCTAATTTTAAACGATTTTTGCAAAAAAAGCCGTTTTCCGGTACGGTAATTGGCTAATTGCTTGACTTATTTTTTTAAGCGAGTAAACTAGAAATTACAACTAAATATCGCCACAGACAGTAGGTGGCCCCAAAAATGGCCGTAAATCCTACCGAGGTACAAAACAAGCTGTTTTTCTGTGGTGTTTACCGCAGATTTTTTAAATCAAAAAAACTATGCCTAAAACACGAGTACAAAAGGAAGAGATAGTAAAAACACTGGTAGAGAGGCTTTCGGGAATGAAATCCGCTGTTTTTATTAACTATTCCGGTTTAAACGTAAAGAGTTTCGAAAACTTGCGCCAACTGCTCCGCGATGAAGAAGTGGAATGCAACGTAGCGAAAAAGACCCTGATCAAAAGGGCTTTGGATGAAGCGAAGCTTTCTGGAATGGATATCAAAGGTTTGGACGGGCAGATCGCGGTAGCGATGGGCTTCAAAGACGAAGTCGCTCCGGCCAGAATTCTGAAAAAATTCCAAAAAGACAATGTTACTTTGCAGATTCTGGGCGGAATACTGGAAGGCAGTTATATCGAACAGGCGAAAGTAATGGAACTGGCCAACTTGCCGAGTCGTGAACAGTTACTGGCACAGTTTGTCGGCAGCCTGCGCGCACCGCTGGTCGGTATCGTCAATGTTCTGCAGGGCAATATGCGCGGATTCATCAATGCGCTGAACGCGATTAAAGAGCAAAAAGCATAATAGTCCTGTCACTCTGAACTTGTTTCAGAGTCCAGGTTCCGGTAAGAACTGGAATGACAATATAAAATAATCAATTTATTTAATAAACAATTAATTAAGGAATAAAAAAAATGACAGAAGAAGTAAAGAAAGAAGCGCCAGCAGAGGCAGCTTCAGAAGAGAAAAAAGCAGTAGAGGTTCCTGCGAAGTTCAAAAAACTCGTGGAAGAAGTTGAGCAGATGACTGCTCTGGATCTGGCCGAATTGGTCAAAATCCTGGAAGAGAAATTCGGCGTATCCGCAGCCGCTCCAATGATGATGGGAGCAATGCCAGCAGCCGAAGCCGGCGAAGTAGCAGAAGAGAAATCTTCATTTGATGTTGAGCTGACCACAACCGGTGACAGCAAAATCAACGTAATCAAAGTTGTAAGAGAAGTTACAGAAAAAGGCTTGAAAGAAGCCAAGGATCTGGTTGACGGCGCACCAAAGATCGTAAAAGAAGGCGTGCCAAAGGAAGAAGCGGAAGAGATCAAGAAGAAGATTGAAGCAGCTGGCGGAACAGCAACCTTAAAATAAATATTGTCGTTCCGAGCGAAGTCGAGGAACCTTCCGTTCCTCCAGTAACAGAGTTCATCGGAAATTAACATTATATTGCTTGTTCTTTTTAGAAATAAGCCAATGCCCAGCAAAAGCTGGGTTTTTGGTTTGGTAAATTTATACACGGATGGGCAGGGGAGTGTGGCATATTGATAACCATTGACAATGATGTTAACATATGTTAACATTGAAGTATTGAATTAACAATGCAAAATATTATGAATAAAGACTTATTATCTACTACTGAAGTTGCGGAAATACTCGGGATTAGTCGGGTAGCGGTATTTAATAGGATAAAAAGAGGTGAGATAAAAGCGGAAAAAATTGGCCGTAATTTTGTTGTAAGTAGGGATCAGTTTAAGGGTGTGTTCAAAGATACTTTAGATGAGAATGAAAAGAATGTCGTTGATCAAGCAGTAAAGAAAGTCGTAAAAGAATATGGCGAGACATTAAAACTGCTAGGTAGTATATGATTAAGGTACTATCGATTAAGGAAGTAGAGTATCTGGCATATAGACTTGCTAGGGAAAATATGTCATTTGATGAGCCAATTCCGGAATTTTCAACAAGATTTCCAAATATACTTGAGAGCTGTTTGGAGACGCCTTTTCAAACATATAACAAAAATCCATTATACAAAGGACTCACAGAAAAGGCAGCGGTTCTTTTTTATCTACTGATTAAAAACCACCCGTTTAAAAATGGCAATAAAAGAATAGCAATGACAACATTAATGGCTTTTTTGTTTAAAAATAAGCGGTGGTTGAAGGTGGATAATACGGAACTGTACAATTTTGCCATGTGGGTGGCGCAAAGTCCGCGCGGGGCAAAAGCAGAAACAATTACAGCTACTGCTAATTTTATTAAAACTTATCTGGAAGAACTTAAATAAATATTGTCGTTCCGTGGGAAGGTGAACCGGTTTTGTGGAAGAGGGAAGTTAACAAGTAATAAATTGTGTGATAGGGTGGGAGATTTTTTTGCAAACAAGAAATCATTATCTAGTACAAGCACAACTACTTGACAAAGCACTACAAGTACTTTAGTATAACATTATATGTTAAAAGTTCTACCTAAAATAAATGAAGAATACTTTGGATCGTTTCCTCGTGAAGCGATGAGAGTCCTAATCTACATGACTGAAAACTGGCCTAAAAAAAGGACTTTTAATACCGAAGAACTTGGGAATGTCGTTGATTTAAAGGGTAAAGTTTTGGGTGGAGTTTTAGGTACTTTTTCTAAAAGGGCAGAGTTGCCGTTAGTAGTGAAAGTTGGGACAATAACAGTCGGTTGGGAGGGTCAAAAATTTGAGCGTCCAAAACAAGTATGGGCGCTAAATCCGAGACTTACAAGTAATGATATTGATGAAATAATAAATATTTTGAATCACTTTATGCTAGTTTCAAAAATTGATGAGTTTGAGAATGATAAGTATTATTACAGGTTAACATTTTTTCCTGGTGATAATGTTTATGTCATTACAAAATTAAAAAAATCAAACATAGTTGTTAGAGGTCAAAGAATTAGAGCTTTTCATGAAAAGGAAATAGCTTTGCATGTATTTAAAAATATGAAAAGTAAAGGAGGTGAATGAGTATGTCAAAAAAAGAAAAATCAACACAGGATTTACTAAAGGATTTAATGATAATACAACTAGGTCTAGCAAACGTTCCACAAAGTGAAATTCGTAATATCATTGGTTGTGATATAGGATATGTAAATCGAATTGTAAAAATACTCAAAAAAGTAAAGAAATAAATATGTCTAAAAAAACTACAATAGAACCAATGGAAGAAATTAAACGATTAATGGTATTTCAATTGTATAGATCTGGAGCAACTACAAAAGAAATTGGCAAAGTGCTTAACGTTTCGTATAAAACAATTGAAAGAATGATACCGTTGAAGAGGGGTAAAGCATAACAATAATGAGTGCTGAAGGATTGAGTACATCTATACTAAGAGTTTTAATAAATCGGCTTGATAGAGGCGAAAATGTTATTCGGGCACGTATTTCACAAATAAGAGGTGGAAATCCATCACTCACACTAAATGCAGCTGCTTACTTATATGGAAAAGGAAATAATGTGAATGTTGCTGGTAAATTAAAACAAACAGATCGTGATTCATTACAAGGAGAGCAAAAAGATAAAATTGTATCAAAAATTACTAAAGAAAAAGTTAGAAGAAAAAAGGAAAAAGACTTTTTGAGTTTTGATTCAAAAAATAAATTTGCACAAAAACACATCGAAGAGATAAATAGGGCATATAATGGTAAATGTTTTACTGCTGTTTATGTGTTAATAAGAAAGTTAATTGAGAATTATATTATTGATATTTTAATAAAAAAATTTCCTCAAAAGAATAAAGAGAATAAAAAATTATACTATAATACTGATAAGAAAAGATTTCTAGATTTCTCAGTCATCTTAAAGAATTTGCTTGACAAAAAGAACTCCTTTCCAGTGACATGTATTAAGCCAATTGATAGATTATATAATCTTGCAAAGAAATTCTCTAAAGAGGCAAATGATTTAACACATTCTTGGTATTACATTGCAACTAAGACAGAAATTGACGAAGCAAAAACTGATGAGATATTTGATTTAATTTTTATAATTTTAGAAGAAATTGAAAAATAATTATTTTAATCTTTAAACCCGGTCGAAAGATCGGGTTTTAAATTTCTCTAAAATCTGTATAATAAAACTATGAAAACCCCATTCTATAAAAATTGGTGGTTCTGGACGGCAATACTATTGGTATTAGTAATTGTAGTGTTTTTTGTGCCGATGATTCCTGTACCTGCTATGTGCGCGCCCTGCGCGGAACCGCCGGCATATTGTCCGCCGTGCCCGAATTACCTTGTTACAATTTTTGAATACTTAACTGATTAAAATAATATGAAAGACAGACAATCATTCTCACCGGATACAGACCCGAATCCGGAAAAAGGCAGGAATGTCCGAATCGTAATAAAATTTATCCGCCACGGGGAGAGGAGCGAAGACGGCCGGCTTTTGGATAGCGGAAGGGAAGATACGCGGGAACTTGCCAAAAGTATAGACAAGGAGCAATTTGACGCGGTCAAAGCAATCGGTTCCAACTTCGGTCCCGCATCCGATGTAGAAGTTAAAGACGGAAACAGGAAAATGGGCAGAGCGCTGGAGACGGCGCATATCTTTGCCAGCGGAGTTGATGAAGATGAAGAATTCACGAGCAGGGCAAACGATATTTTGGATCCGAATAACTTACATGCTCCTGCGCCGTATGACCATAAGGCAATGGTAAAGTCATTCCTGCCGGAAAATTATGATGATCTTCCGGATGAGGAGAAAAATAAATTATATAAAGATGCTCATCAGAAAGCTTTGAGTTATGCCATTAAACTGGATAGCCCCGAGGCAATGGATTGGAAGCGGGAAAGAGCCGGCGCCTTCGCCAACATCATTGAACATTATCAGAAAATGGCGACGAAGCTGAAGAGCGGTTCGAAAGTGCTGTTGCCCGCGGGCACGCACAGTCCGTATTTGGAAATGATCTTGCAGTTTGCTTTGGTCCGGACAAATGAAGACGGACAAGCAGAGCAGGTCAGTGCGGATGAATTAGGCGGTGCCTTTTATCCCTCCGAAGCTTATAATGTAGAGATTGAGACGGATGATGCCGGAGCGCCTTTGGAGTTTGGGATTAGTTTTGATAATCCGGAAAGACCGCAGGGAAATCTAAAACTGGATGCGGATATAATAAAGGAGTTATCCGCGTATTATGAAGAGTTACATCCGGTTGATAAGTATGAATTAAATAAAGGAAACGAATAATTTTATGAAAACATTAATTATCTTTGATTCCACGTTCGGAAACACAGAAAAAATCGCCCGCGCGATCGGCGAGGGGGTGGGTGCGAATGTGGTTAATGCTAAAGACGCGGGAAATACGGATTGGAATTCTATTGATTTATTAATTGTCGGATCACCGACGCTGGGTGGACGGCCGACTAAACCGGTACAGGATTTTTTGAACACTATTCTGGCGGACGGGCTGAAAGGGAAAGGTGTCGCTAGTTTTGATACCCGCCTGGAAGAAGCGGTGCAGGGTTTCGGTTTGAAACTGGTTTTGAAAACTTTCAAATACTCCGCGGAAAAAATAGGGAAAATACTTTCGGGCAAAGGCGGAAATCTGAAAGCGACGGCAGGATTTTATGTACTAGGCAAAGAAGGTCCGCTGAAAGAAGGGGAAATTGAGAGAGCGAAGGAGTGGGGGAAGAGCCTGGTTCAGTAGGAATGGTGGATTCCCGTTTTCACGGGAATGACAAAATATTTAAATTGTCATCCTCGGGCTTGACCCGGGGATCTATTTTTTTAATCACCCCCTAAGAACCTCCGCGGTGATTGAGTTTGGTGAATTGATTATTTATTGTTTTTTGAAGAAATGACAAATTAAAGGGTAGGCGCCCCGTCAGACGGGGCGACTGCGCCATTTAAAATATCCGGTGATTAGATTCGCGCCTTTTTGTGAATAAAAAAAAGACCGCCTCAACGTGGAAGCGGTCGCTAGGGAATGTACTTACGAGGGTTCGGCCCAATGTGCTCCGCAAAGAGCGAAAGGACCTCCTCCGGGCAATCAACTTGTTTCCAGGTGATATCTCGGAGTTGAATCTCCAACGGATAACCGGCCAGAATTGCATTGAAGCTGATCCGGCTGAAACTGTATTGCCCGGGTTCGCGTCTGTAAGACCTCTGGGTCTTCAGGTCAAAGAAGGTGAACTGATTCACGTCGGCACCTTCCTGACGCGCGATTGCGGTAATGACCGCTTCAGCTGCCTGTACAGTGGATTTCGTATGCATCTTGTGTGATGTGTTTCCACTGAAGATACAGTCTCCTCCGATGATTATGTAGATCACATATCCAGGACATGCGCCGTCACAGTAATTGACGGTTTTGAAGGGGCTGATTGCCGGTTCAAAAGAGCAAATCAAATCATTCATGATTTTCACCTCCCATTCTTTCGGAAGCTTGAGTGGAATGATTTGTCCATCGTGGAATACGATGAACTAAGCACGCTATCATGATTTTAAATTTTTGTCAACCTTATGAATTCGGATTCGCGCCTGCGGTAATCATTGACCGACTTACAACACGGTTTTTATGAAATACCCAAAATTTATAAAAAGTATTATACTGAAAACAGGGGATAATTCATTAAATTAGAAATAATATGGAGGAGCAAACCAAGACGAATAAATCTTACCTTATTTGGGTTTCGGTTATTATTATTGCAGCAATCGTTGCAGTAGTTTATTTTATGATGAATGGTGATAAGGAAACCAATACCAACAAGGTCGTTACTAATACCCCGATCAATAATTCCAATACTGTAACTAATACCGCAACGGATAATATTTATGTGCACGATGCTTTCACTATTACTCCGCCGGCAGGTTGGCCGGAGAGCCAGATCCCGGGCACGCTCGCTTCTTTCTTCAATACTTTGGAACAGCATCCGGAAGGCAGTGCCGCCGCCAACGTAAATTTTAAATCTTATCTCGCTGTTTCATTTGATACCGCTACGATCGGCTCGACTTTAGACAGCGTGAATGCCAAGGTGATGCAGGAAGTTGAGACTGTCGCATCGTCTTTGGAAGAGGTGTCGGTAAACCATCAAATATTGATTAACGATTTGCCAGCGCGATTTACTGTGCTGGATCTGACTATGCAGGAAGTGGATTACAGAGTTCTGATTGTGGTGGTGCTGGATCAGGATAATCAGAGATATTACACGGTGACCGGCAATACTACGGCAGAGAAATGGGGAGAATATGAAGCCGAATTCCTGAAATCAGCCCGTTCACTTACGATTAACTAATTATGCACAGTATCCAAAAGAGCGCGGATTGAATTTGCGCTTTTTTTGGTAGAAAATTTGCTTAACTTAGGGAAAAAAATTAAATATTGACCAATAAAAATGGGGGCAGTATTGACATGTCGGCATTCGTCTGATATACTGTTCCCAATCCGCACTCATTGGCAATTCGTTCATGGAGGAAAGACCAATGCTGTCACCGCAGTTGAAAAAAAACTCTGCTCTGACCGTAGACTGTCGGCACGTGCCCTTCGCCTATGCGAGGAAAGCGGATAGTGTCGTCATTTGCCCTTTGTCATCGTCATCGGATGTTCACGATCAGATCACCGCGGTAATCCGCGCTGTCTGTTTTCAGGAACAACTGAACCCCCACTGCGTTGTCTGGTACGAATTGTTTACCTACCAGCGTTTCCCGGGTTTGTACTCTCCCTGCGGAGAGTTCGGTGCTGACTTGCTCAGCGTTTACCACAAATTCGGTGCTCCGGGTGTCGGGATTTTTGACCGCATGCCCATCCATTTGAAGCCCGAATTCATCGAGTGTTTCGCCCAGCATATTGGTCCGAAGCCACGCATGGTCATGGTACGCCCCAGGGGTGCTAATGTCGCCAGATGATCCGCTCTGTCTCAGAGCCGTCTAGATTCATCGGCGGTTTTTTTATTCTCGGATTTTTTTAATAAAAAAAGAACCCTTTTGAGTATGTACTCATGGCGTATGGGTTAAAGCCGGTATGTGCGTTCCTGCTCGGCGATGATGAAATCGTGAGCGGACTTGCCATGGATGAAAGACCGAGTGTACGACTCGATGCTGACCTGGTAGATGGCGGAGAGGACGGCGAACAGGCCGTCGAGCAGAGCCTTGTTCTTATTGCCTTCGCTGCTGTAGTTGGTGGCATTACAGAACAACATCACGTCGCTGCCGATCATGACTTCGAAGTAGGCCCGGTGTTTCTCCGGTTCGTGTTCGATGTCGTTCACCAGGGTGACGCGAAGCATCTGTGGAATATGCTTAAGCATCAAATGCAAACTGAGCGCACTGAGGTAATCACGCATACTGGTGAACAGTCCGATGGTCGGCGTGCTTCCGGTGGAGGGGAGTTCGAGGAAAAACGGGTGCCTGCTCAGCGGGATCGAATCGAAGTTCACGTTGGCAGTGGCAGCCGCTTCCAGGAGACTTGAGAACCCGAGGACCATGCGTCTTTGCATGGGCAGATCGGACCAATCGTGTTTCATTGCGCAATCCTTTCAGACGAACTGCCTGCTTTGTCCATCGTGGGATACGATGAGCATATTACATTATCAATTTGTATTTATATTGTCAAGGCTAATATTGTATAAAAAACAAAAAACCGCCCTCTTTTTATGGAGCGCGGTTGAATTTATTTTATTAACCGACTGATTCGGTGAGCGCTTTTAATCTTCTGTCTTTACTGTCCGGATTCATGGAATTTTCTGCTACTCTTTTCGCACTTTTATTATCGCCTTTTTCAACATACGCATCAAATAATAGTTGCTCCAGTTCCTCCACCCATTCAGGCTCATCTTTGAGTATAATTTGTTTTTCTTCCTCCAGCCATTCTTCAGACTGGGACAGATTGCCGATTTTCAGCGCTTCATGAAATTCTAAATCAAGTTCTGCTTTTATTGCTGGATACTCGGTTTCTGCTTTCATATTTTAATCTGGTTAGTTGATAGTTACGGCATAGCCGGTACTGTTAACATTACCATTATTATCTGTAACGTAAAGGTAAGCAGTCTGTCCGGAAGTAAAGGAACCTTTGTTGATAGTAATCTGGATGGTGCTACCCCAGGCTGTCGGAATCTGAACATCACGGCGGGTTGATCCGGCGTAAGTGGGGGCATTACCGAGTTCTACGCGTGCGATAGATTTATCTATGTAGATGTTGTCATAGAAGAATTCATCCTGTCTCGCCGGTAGCCAGTCCGGGTTGTCCACGGAACATCCGGAAGTTGCTTCCGGCGGGCATTCACCGCAGCGTTCATGACCGGGACAGCTGATCCACATATAGATCGGGGAAATAGCTGAATCAACATCCTGGTAGTGTCCAATAAAAAGATTGTCCAGATAATTTTTTTCCGGATCGCACGACGGACTGCCGAACGGCATTTCATCCGCAACCAGTACGCCGTCATACCAAATGCGCGCATGACCATCATTAACTCCGATCGCTGACGGTTGTCTGTATTCAATTTGCACATGGCGTGCGGTTGTAAATTCATCAACACCCCAACCATTACCATAAGTTATTATCCATGGATCATTTCCGCAAGTATATTGTGAAAATGCGAAAGGAGGTTCTTCACCACCCTGGGTGATTTGCCAGAAAGCGGTATTTGGACCGTCTTCACTGATACCGACATTCGCGCTCCAGATCATCACTTGTTTACTGGACCGCTGTTTTAAACCAGTGTCTTTATATGCCCGAATGTAGTAGTCAAGATATAAATATCGGTATTCATCATCTTCCATTAAGGTCCTTGTATTACCGCCTCCAATACCAGACCCGGTTCGAACGCCGAGTGAACCGTCAATTGCTCCGGCATAATATCTCGGTCCTGTAGTATTGTCACTACGCACTCTGTCCCATTTCTCGGCAGTTACCTGGACAAGTTCACCGTTTACACCGTCTTCAAAATTATCCCATAAAACCGGCGGACCGACTATTCCACTGACGCTAGTTTTAGATCCGAAGTTATTACCGGAAACAGTGATTGATTGTCCGTTGGAAACTGTTGCGTCGCTGACTGAAGTAATACTGATACTTCCGCCGGATGGCGCGCTGCTGGTAGTAGCACTGCCTGTTGTTGAATAACCGGAATAGTTCAGTCCGGCATCACGGGCTCTGACGCGATAATAATAAGTAGTAGAATAGGGGAGATTATTGTCGGCATAAGAATTTGTAGCTGAAGTTGCTATTTGTGAAAAGCCGGATCCGGCAGATTCGGATCTTTCAATTGAATACAGCGCTACTCCGACATTGTCAGTGGAAGCGGTCCAGGATAACGAGATCTGGTTTCCCGTAATCACAGAGGAAAGGTTCGATGGATCTGTGGGCGATTGTGTATCCTCTTCCACCGGGCACATTACCGTTACGCCGTCACAGTTTTCATCCGTGTCGTTGCCACAGATTTCAGTTGCCGCCGGGTTGATCAGAATATTGTTATCGTTACAGTCCGGTCCGCC
>JBAYKW010000010.1 GCA_041664365.1 Patescibacteria group bacterium | reverse complement strand
CTAGCTCGGCATCGTCTCAAGGAGGGTGGCCAGTAGCTCATTAGCTATGGCGAGTGATTTTTCGAGTAGAGAGACGATCTCCGAAACTAGTGTGGGAAAGAACATCCCGAGAAGTATGACTATGACCACGAAGGTCGCGATTGTCCTGAACATATGTTATTTGTTAAGGATCTTATAGACCAGAGGCCAATAATAGTTCGGGAGACTAACCCCGATACATACTTCTCGGTACCCTCCAGAGAAGAGGAGACCAGAGAATTTTGTAAATCTCGTCTTCACTAGAGGGGACTTTTATTTAACATGTAAACGTGCCTTCCGCCCTGCATTATAGCGCTGAAATTAGGATGTGTCAACCCCTGGCATTTGCCCACAAATGCACGGGTCAAGGGCAAGGGTTTTGTGCATGGTTTTTATTTTGGAAATAAAATAGGGCAAGAAGTGGAGTTGAACCAGCATCTTGCCCCGTGTCGTGCTAACAGCGGTGAAGCTGTTATCTATTCGAAAATGAGCTGTACGTCATCCGGAATCTTGTCGGAGTCGATTTCTCCCGGATGATTCCATCCGAAAAAGGTAACTCCCCTGAGGAAGTTCCCCTTGCGGGTGGTCGGACGGAGCCTGCCGATGTCCTCACCCGGGTAGATGGTCTGGATGAATCCCTTCCAGCGGCCCTCGTTGGACTGCCAGTGGAACGTGATGGCCATCGTCACCTGGTTGGTCAATGGTGCCAGCATCCGTATCATCGGAACTCCCAAGGAGGGATCGATCGCCGGCTGGTACATGTCGTGATGACCGACTTCGAGTTTGACACGATAGGCGGTCGTGCGCCGATTGAGGTGGAACTTCTCGAGCTCCTTTTCCTGCAGGACCCCTTCTTGCGACTGGGTGGTAGTCGACTGCCAGCCGATCACCCGATCACACTGAACTGTGAGGCGCGCTTCGAAAGCTTGAGAGCACCACTCCTCATCACACTGGGTGGCGACCATCGACCCGATCTCAGACATCACCACATCACACCGGGTGGCGACCATCGACCCGATCTCAGACATCATCTCTCCGGCTGATTCCCAGAAGAGAAAGTTGCCGGCGAGAGGGCGACCTTTTCCACGGAAGCAGGTCGTTGCCAGTCTTTCCTGCTGGCTACGGGGAATGATCAGCGTGAAGTTGTTGTGCAGGTTCGGCAGACTCGCCGGACCGAAATTCCACCAGTAATTGTTCTTACCCTTGCTAGCCATCTCATTTCCTCCGAGAAACCCGTGAGGCCCAGCACGCTCTGGGTAGCGTTCAATGACAATGCGCCATTAAACAGACCATACTAGCACAATATATGACTCTTGTCAACCCATGCATTTGCTTGCCAATACACGGGTTAATACCCTTGACCAAAAATTGGCACTTTGCTAGGCTGTAAATACAAATGGGCATCCTCTGGGTTGCCCTGTTTTATTTTCGGAATATTTTGAAAAAGCGTCCTCAAGGGCGCTTTGTTTGTTAGGGATTATTAATCGGAGAAAGAAATGAGATCACGACATATATATCTGGACGATGCAATTTATTTTGTTACAGCACGTACCCGCGGGCGCCGTAAGTTTTTTGAGCAAGACAAAAGTAAGTTGTTATTGGCGCAGATAATTAAAGAGTGTGTTGATCAAATGCATTGTAAATTATTTGGTTGGGTAGTGCTTAGTAATCACTATCACATTTTGGTAAAAATAGAACATGGAAATGATTTGCCGAAATTGATGAAACTAATTAATGGTCGGAGTTCAAGAAGATTGAAGAAATCACTGGTGTGTGGACTGATCAGTCCACACACCGACTGGCGAGTATGGCGTGACTACTGGGAAAAAGTTGTTCGCACAGATAAAGAGTATTTTACATATTTAAATTACATTCACCACAATCCAGTAAAGCATGGTTTAGCCAATAGTATGGCGGATTATCAGTATTCAAGTTATCAGAATTACTTACAAAAATTCGGGCAGTTTGTAATGGCGGATTATTTCTTCACATATCCAATTATTAATTTTTCACAAGTAGAAGAGTTCTCACTCTTTCGCGAAAAAAATCATTATCATTAATCAAACAATAATGAAAAAAGCAAAATTATATTTTTTACTCGTCATAATTACTTTTGAAATGTTCAGCCCTTTATTTGTATTTTCGCAAGGGCAGAATGTCGTTATCAACGAAGTGCTTTACGATCCATCCGGGTCAGATCTGGGGTATGAATGGATCGAACTATATAACCCGACCAATGAAATTATTAATTTAAACGGCTGGTCTGTTGAAATGGGAGGGGCGTCTTTCAGCAACGTTATTACGTTTGAGAGTATTACCATTCAGCCACAATCATTTCTTGTGGTGGGCGAACTGAATATTGTTGAGGCTGATCTAATAGTTGATCGCCTGCAGTTTCAAAACGGCGGATCAGAGACGGACGGGGTTCGTATTATTAATCAAAATAGCGAAGTCATAGATACGGTATTATATGACGAACCAAACTCAAATAATTTAACGGATGATACGGGTATTGCCGGGATAAATTTCGCATCCGACGTGTCAGCGAGTTTCAGCTTGGGTCGCGATTCTCAATCAGCAGATACGGATAACTGTGCTCTGGACTTTATAGAATATTCTCTCCCTTCACCGGGTGCGGAAAATATTATTGTTTTACCAAATGAAGCACCACGAGCAGATGCCGGATCCAACCTAAATGGAGTAACGAACGAAGCAATTCAATTTGATGCGTCGGATTCTTCTGACCCTAATGGTGATGTACTTTCGTTTGCATGGGATTTTGGCGATGGGACCGGAAGTGATCAAATTGCACCAACGCATACATATAGTAATCCGGATAGTTATCTGGTTAGTCTGATTGTGAGCGATGGGGAGTCACAGAATTCGGATTCGATTACCGTATCGATAACCGAGGCTCCGATTACCCCGCCTCCGGGTGGTTATCCGGTCGGAGTAATTATCAGTGAACTACTGCCCAATCCGGCTGGGTCTGATGCGGAAGGTGAATTTATTGAACTGCACAACATTACTAGTAGTAAGATTGATCTTTCCGGGTGGAAATTGGGAGATTTAAGCAGTTTATTATTTTCTTTTGAACCACAATCAATTGAACCACAATCAATTGAACCACAGGGATATCTGGCCGTGCTCCGGGAAGTGACGGATATTTCCTTGAATAATAGTGGCGGTGAAAAGGTGACTCTGTATCATCCGGACGGAACAGTAGTTAATGAAATAGAATATTCGGGTAGTACGCCGGAAGGCGAGTCGTTTAGTTTGCTTCCTTCCGGTGAATGGGTATGGACCAAACCTTCTCCCGGAGCGGTCAATTCATTTGAGGATAGTAATAATCCTCCGGATGCTAAAATTGACGCTCCGGCCCAAGCGAAAGTGAATCAGGAAATTACCTTTGACGCGTCTGACTCTACGGATGAAGACGGGGACAAGATGGAGTTCGCTTGGGATTTTGGCGACGGCCAAAATGGAGAAGGTTCAGAAGCCGTTCATCAATTTGCCAAGCCGGGTTCTTATACGGTTACTCTAACTGCTATTGATGAAAACAGAGCTGAATCAATAGATTCAATCGTAATTCAAATTTCCGACTTTGATTATTCTGATCGGGTATTAATCAACGAAGTAATGGTCAATGTGGCGGGTTCGGACAGCGAGGGTGAATGGATTGAACTGGTAAACAACGGAGAACAAGATGTAGATTTATCCGGCTGGCAGATTACGGATACTAAGTCGTCTTATTATTTTACCGAACCGACTTTACTGGGAGGGGGAGAATATCTGGTTATTAACCGTTCTGAATCAAAGATAACATTAAACAATTCAGCCGAATCAATTCTGTTGATTAATCCTGCCGGCAAGGTTGTGAATGGTGTGGAATATGGTAAAGCACCGGAAGATATTTCCTTCGCGCGGAAGGATTTTTCTGATCAATGGCTCTGGACGGAAAAGTCTACTCCGGGCGCGGTGAATGAATTTATTGCCGTAGAGATAAGTGCAGAGGCGAAGGATGCGGGAGAGGAAACAGATGAGCCGGAGTCGGTAACAGAGGCGGATATCCAGACTGTAAAGAATCTGGAGAAAGGTGTTTATGTAAAAACAGCCGGCTGGGTAATAGTCGAGCCGGGATTATTAGGGACACAGAAGTTCTATATTATGGATCAGCAAGCAGGGATCCAGATTTATTCTTCGAAAAAAGATTTTCCTGAATTAGCACTCGGTGATTATATTCAGGTGACCGGGAAGCTGTCGGAAGCCAGTGGCGAGAAAAAGATTAATATTAGCGTGGCAGAGGATATTATCGTGCTTGAGTCGCAGGAGGTCATTCCTGAACCGGTTATCGCAGAACTGATTGATGAACCGTTGGAAGGAATGCTGGTCAGAATTGAGGGACCTTTGGTGGATAAAAAAGGAAAAACTTTTTATCTGGACTCTGGTGGTTCGGAAGAGATTAAAGTATCAATTAAAAGTACTACGAATATTGAAAGTCCGGATTTAGGAGACGGGCAGGTGGTGCAGGTGACGGGGATTGTTAGCCAGTCAAACGAAACATACCAAATTTTACCGCGCTATCAGGAAGATATCGTGTTGCCGGAAGTATTAGGAGAATCTACCGAAATGTCTGATGAGAAAATAGCAGTTGCTCCGGTGGAAGAAAAAAAAGAAATGATGAAATATTTGATTGTGGCGGGTGTGGCGGTAGTAATTGCCGGAGCCGGCTTACTCGCAAAACATTTTGGATTGGTTGAGAAGGTTAAGAATAAATTTATAAAAAAATAGCGGTGATGTAAACAGTAGGCGAGGATGAGCATCCTCGCCTACTGTTCTTTTTTGTAAAATTAAAGTAAATTATATATATGCCAATTAAGTTGAAAGGTAATTTTTAATTTATGTCGATGAAAATTAGGGATTTTATTGCAGACCGTGGGACGTTTTTTGCGCCGTTATGGTTCTTGTTGTGCCGATACCGATTTAAACTTTGGTCTGCAGACGATATTAAAAAATACCAGAATAAGAGAATAAGACAAATGGTCAAATTTGCTGTTGATAATTCCAAATTCTATCAGAAGTACTATCAAAACAAGAATACCAACGATGTCTGGAACCTACCTACTGTTAATAAGAAAATAATTATTGATAATTTAACGGATGTAAATACACTCGATCTGACCAAACAAGAGATTTTTAATTTCTGCCTGGAGATAGAGAAAAGCCGGGACTTTACCAGGAGATTTCAGGGATTGAATATCGGGATGTCATCGGGTACCAGTGGCAACAAAGGTGTTGAGATAACCACGCCCAGGGAGGAAAGTTATATCAAGACTTGTTTCTTAGCCAGATTTCCATTTATATCCGGAACGAAGCTCAATCTGGCATTTATATTGCGGGTTTTTACGCCCGCATTTAATTTTAATAAATTCGGCCACCGCGTGACCTATGTGAATCAGATGCAGTCAATAGATAAAATTGTTGATCAACTAAATAGTATTAATCCGAATATGATTTCCGGTCCGTCTTCTGTACTCCGTTTGCTGGCAAAAGAAATAATCAGTGGAAAACTTAAGGCTAGACCAAAAAGATTAATCTCCTATGCGGAAGTATTGTCGCCGGATGATAAAGAGTATATTAGTAAAATATTTCAGGCAGAAGTTCACCAGATTTATAAAGCGACGGAGGGTTCAATTGCCTTAACCTGTAAGGCTGGCTCATTGCATATTAATGAAGATTTAGTTGCTGTTGAGTTACTGGAAAAGGATGGAACTTCCACACCGATCGGTCAGCCGTGCAGACAGATGGTTATTACTGATTTACATAAGACTTCTATGCCGATAATCAGATATGCATTGAATGATATTATTTCCATCAGCCCGAACAAGTGCGCCTGCGGTTCTGCGTTTCGCGTAATCAAACAAATTCAAGGCCGGGCGGATGACATATTATGGGCACACAATAAACAAAATAATTCCTGGCAATCAATTTTTCCTGATTTTATCAGCAGGGCGATAATTTCCGCTTGCGATAAAATTGATGAATACCAGGTTATCCAAGAGTCAGCTGAATCATTGGTAATCAGAATACAACCACAATTGAATGAGGACGACGAAAAGAAAATAGTCAGTGCGGTAAAAAATGTTTTTTCAAATTTTGAGTGTTTGGAGCCGCATGTTATTATCAAATGGGAGCAACCCGTGCCCAATGAACGATCGGGTAAACTTATTCGTATCTTCCGGTCATTTCCGGAACCGGTTTAATATTTAAAATAAAACAAATGAACAAAAGAATTCTCTCCTTAGACTTGATTCGAGGAGTAGGTATTATGGGAGTTGTTTTTTTACACGCTGCGCTGTATCATTTTGCTGGCATATTTGATCTGGATATGGATAACCCCCCGCTCGTAGTCACTATTATTGGTTTCTTACTGATGTGGGCGGGACTATTTGCAATAATTTCTGGCTTTGGGTATGCGTATCGTTTATCTAACCGTTTGGATGAAGGTGAAAATAAAAATACATTTGCCAAGGGTATATTTTTTAAAGGAGCGATATTATTAATACTAGCTTCCATTTATTTTGTTTTTATCGGACCGGCAATCATCGAGTTTGATTCCAGGAGTTTTCTGACTTCCATGATTGATGGTCTTTTGATGAGGGGGCAATTCCCTTCATTTTCATTCGAGCGTTTTGTTTATCTGGATGCTCTGGCTATGATGGGTTGGAATTTAGTATTTTTATCTTTAATGGTTTGGCTATTTAAACCCCGGGCAGAGAATAAATACAAATTTGCAAAAGTGTTATTAGTCATGGGCAGTTTGATCGTTTTATCATCGGCGGTTAGAATCCCGCTTTTTGAGTGGTATGAAAACTATATCAAAACCGGGAATAATTTTATGGTGTGGTTAGTAAGTCAGTTTATCAACAAAAATAACCCTATTATTCCATACATCGGTTTCGGATATATTGGTGCTGCATTCGGTATTTTTTCCTCGGGAGGATGGCAGCATTTCAAAAAAAGATTTGCATATATATTCGGTTTATTTTGGCTGATAACAGGTGTAACGGTTATGTTCATGTTGCCCGACACCATGCTGGAGCGGACTATTGATTGGACTTGGTATTCTATTATGCTTGCACAGCTTGGCATATTCATATTGATCATTTTAGGGACACAGGCTCTAGTTGATTCTCCAAAAAGGGAAAGTTTTTTCAGAAATAAAATGAAGTTGATAAATTATTTTGGTATCATATCCCTATCTATTTTCTTTTTGGAAACGCCCCTGCGCGAATTATACGCCCATCTTTGGAACGGGATCTGGCCGGGATGGAATGATACGATTAATATGACATTGTTATTTGGTGCTACGTTGGTAATTATATGGTCGGGGTTTGTATATTTGTGGAAGAAACAAGAAAACAAAGGAAGCTTGGAATGGTTACTCGGTAAATTCTACAGGGGTATGAAAGTCAGATCAGAGAAGGCTTATAAGATAGAAGATCAATAATATCTTATGAATAAGTAAAAGGAATATAAAAACAGCAGGCGAGGATGCGCATTCTCGCCTGATTTAATTTGCACAATTATTGACAAACAAAACAACATTTGCTTATATTAAGGTCGCAACTTGTTTTAAGTTGCAGTTGTTGCCGTGGTTGGGCGATTCACAATCCCAGCAGAACACTAACAGGCAACAACTAAGGAGTACCCAGCTAGTCCTATTCAGAGGGTGGCTTCCTCTAAGCTTAAGACGGGGTTCGAATCCCTGTTATGCGGTCGTCGCAGGCTCTTCGGGGCGGAAAAAGCTTAAGTAGGACGGAAGTTCTAAAAATCGTACACCGCTGGGGGTGACCTAGGAATTGCGTATGCACAGAGTGTAGTATGGCATCTTCTGGTTACCCCTGTTTTTTATTAAACAAAAAGCGCCCCAATAATGGAGCGCCCTTTTACTTATTACCCTAATTTGCCATCGGACAGCCGGGATTTCTTAACATCCAGCCCCAGTCAAGGAGTGCTCTATATGGATCTCCAGGGTATGTTCCTGGATAAGTGCATACACCATTACCAAGTACCGGATATGATGAATCAGCATCTTTTCTGTTTATTTCTTCAACAAGCCTATTGGGAAGAGTAGAATAGTCAGTGTCATTTTCTAACCAAATAGAGGAAACCTTGTCGGCATAGTTACCATCACCAAAATTTAGTGGTGTACTAAATTTAACATATTTATGGAAATCGCCTGATACGGGGAGTCCAATCGATATCCTGTCATACATTAACAATCCCCAGGAAAGTGCAGTCAGCCAGTCTGGAATACGATGAGCCCCAGCTTCATCAATAAAGAACCACTCATGACTAGGTGTACTAACAGTTTGATTTTTAAAATGAGATGTACCAATATTCTGATACCAGCCTATCGCAACCCCCCTGAGCCATTCCCGCAATCTAATTATTGGTGTGTTATGGTCAACATGAAACTGCAATTCATCACAGCGTGCATTGCGATTCCAGTGTTCATAATATTCGAAATTAATAGCTGTTGTATTATCCGGGTTGAGAGTATAAACATGCGTATCATCCGCTTCTGAAATAGTATCAACCAATATACAATGTCCAACAACTAAATCACCATAAGGGTAACTCGGTGACCGCCAGATTTTGGCCTGGGCGGGTTGAGATAGCTGGAATAGCACAAAAGCACAAATAGCTATTCCAAATGATATTTTTTTCATTGATATATGAGATTAAGAATTAATCGACATGGTTATTGGAATTCATTAGCTGAAGTCATTTACAAAGCGCAATAGGCGGTTCTAGTACAGTAACCATAAATAAATTCATTGTACTCATAATACCAATTTTGATCATCTCCTCTGTAATTATTACGGTGTTGTGAAACTGCTTCTTCTAATCTTTCTGGTATTTCTCTATACCCACTCCCGCGAAAACGATTCTGGATCGCTACCCGATAAGGCGCATTTTGAAATTGCATTACGTCCCCCTCTGTTACTACTGATCTAAACCAAGTACTATTGCCTATATAAGTGCTGTCACCAGGGATAAGTCCCCAAGCAAATGCAGTGGGAAAATCTGGAACCCAATGCCTTTGCCCGTCTTTAATCAACCAGAATTTTTCTCCATCTCTATAGGTGGCACCTTCAGCTAGCTGAAAAGTGCTCTTCCATTCCTGAAAATCTCTATTGAATGTAGCATCATTTATTAGCCAGTTTCTTAAGACATCATGCTTGGTGCCTTTTAGGTGAAACAAAGCCTCATTGCATTTTATATTTCTCCCCGCTTCTTCTTTGTAAATATTGTCTAGATTTTTTACGGCATCTTTTGTTGTGCCTGCCGGAAAAGTACAATTTGTAATTACCGAGTTCGCTTGATTATCAAGCCAAGTCGCTAACGTGCCTAGAGGAGTGCCCCAATCGAGGTGTTTTTGTAATTCGTCACAATTAGCTCTTCTATTCCAATGTTCTTGATATAGATTATTAATTACTTCGGCATCAGCTAAGGTTCTAGCTTGTACTAAGTCAGTTCCCCTGTCAGTGTCGGATATCTTACAACTGACATTAGAACCAAAACCTGGCAGTTGCGGTATTGTTTTTATATATCCTCCAACGTTTCCAAGGAGAGAGGCCGATGTAAGAAAGGGAATAGAAAAAAAGAATATGCTCAAAATAATTACATATTTTTTCATAAGCCAATTTGTTGAATGATTAGCTATCATATATATTGTACTCGATTATAAATTACAATAAGCGTTTTTATAGCAGTAGCCATCACGGAATTCTTCATATCCATACCAAAGTGAATCTGGATGACTGTAAACATTACGGTATTGCGAAACCGCTTCTTCTAAATTTTCTGGCATTTCTCCGTAGCCACTTCCGCGGAAACGATTCTGGATCGCTACTCGATAAGGTGCATTCTGGAATTGCAACGTATCTCCTGACGGTACTGTAGAGCCAAACCACGTACCGGTAGCAATGCTGTCATCATACAATAGACCCCAGGCAAACATCGTGGCGATATCTGGTACCCAGTGTTTCTGTCCGTTTTTAACAAGCCAAAAACTTGAGCCGTATTTCGTTGTCACTCTATAGGTGGCACCTTCAACCAGCTGAAAAGTGCTCTTCCATTCCTGAAAGCTTCTGTTGAACGGAGCAATATTAACTAGCCAGTTTCTTAAGGCATCATGTGTGGTGCCTTGGAGGTGGAACAAAGCTTCAGTGCATGTCATGTCTCTTCCTGCCTCTTCCTTGTAAATATTATTCAGGTTTTGTACCGCATCTTTTGTTGTGCCAACGGGATAAGCACAATTTCCAATCACTGCTTTTGGATCTTTATTAAGCCAAGTCGCCAGTGTTGTTAGGGGAGTTCCCCAATCAATATGTTTTTGTAATTCATCGCAATTTGCTGTTCTACCCCAGCTGCTTGTATACAAATTATTAATTGCCTGTGCATCTTCTAGTTTTTTAACTTGGACTACATAGGGGCCTCGGTCTGTATCGGATATTTTGCAATCATTTATAGTACTAAAGCCCGACGTTGTTTTTGTAATAGATTGTCCAACAAATCCAAGTAATGTCGCAGAAGTAAGAGAAGGGACGGCAACTAGTAATACACTCAATGATATTATGTATTTTTTCATAAGCTATTTAATAATAAAATATACTTATTATACTCAATACCATTATACCACTCACCAAAAAAAATGCACTTTCCTTTTTAGCTGATTTCCAGTAGATTATAGGTATGAAAGCTGCGCAAAAGAAGATAGTTATTATAGACGGGAATGCCCTGATCCACAGGGCTTTTCATGCATTACCTCCATTGCAGAAAAAGGACGGTACTTTAGTGAACGCAGTGTATGGGTTTACCACAATTTTACTTAGAGTATTAAAGGAGATAGATCCGGAATATGTGGCCGTTACTTTTGACCTGAAAGGGCCGACTTTCCGCCATAAGGAATATAAAGAATACAAAGCTACCCGCATTAAACAACCCGACGAGCTCTATAACCAGATTCCGATTATTAAAGATCTTGTGAGGGCTTTTAATATGCCAATTTATGAAGAGGAGGGCTTTGAAGCGGATGATGTGATCGGCACGATTACCAGGAACAAAACAATCACTGACAATCAGATTAAATCAGTTATTGTTACGGGAGATATGGATGCTCTACAACTTGTGAACAGTAATACAGAAGTCTATACGATGAAAAAAGGCATTGCCGATACAGTTACCTATGACCGGAGGGCAGTCAAAGAAAAATTCGACGGACTAGAACCAGAGCAGATGATTGATTACAAGGCTTTGCGCGGGGATCCATCGGATAACATTCCGGGCGTGAAAGGAATTGGTGAAAAAGGGGCGATCGCATTACTCAAGGAATTTGACACAATCGAAAAGATTTATGCATCACTTGATAAAGAGGACAAACAAAGTAAAACTATTTCCGAAAGGAATCAGAAACTTCTCCTAGAGTACAAGGATGACGCGCTAATGAGTAAAATGCTGGCAACGATTATTACCGATGTACCATTTGAATTTGATTTGGAAAAATGCAAAGCGGGGAATTATAACCGGGAAAAGATCGTGGCTATTCTGCAGGATTTGGAATTCAAAAGTCTTTTGAATAAAATCCCATTTACCGAAACACAAGGCAAAATTGATTTATTTTCCAAAAAATCAGCTGAGTCAGAAATAAAGTTTGATAAAAATTTTGAGTATCATCTAGTAGATACATCGGAAAAGTTTGATAAATTTTTCAAAGAGCTTTCCGAGCAGAAAGAGTTTGCCGTGGATACAGAAACCACCGGATTAAATACCTTTGATACCGAGCTTTTGGGGATCAGCTTCTGCTGGAAGGAAGGATATGCTTTTTATGTACTACCAAAAAAGGAATTTCTTAAAAAACTAAAGCCAATTTTAGAAAATGAAGGGATAAAAAAGTTCGGACACAACATCAAATTTGATATGGAAGTTTTGACTCAGTATGGAATTTTCATTAAGGGTGTTGCTTTTGACACGATGATTGCTGCCTACCTGCTCAATTCCGGTTCCCGTCAGCTGAAACTGGATAGTGTGGTGTTCTCTGAGCTGGGTCACGAGATGATTCCGATTGAAGCGCTGATTGGGAAGAAGGGTAAAGATCAAAAGACTCTGAAAGACGTACCGATTGAAAATGTTTCTTACTATGCCGCAGAAGATGCCGACTTCACTTATCGTTTGGTAGAACCGCTGAAAAAACAGTTGGATGAAAAGGTGAATTTGGGACTATTTGAAAAAATCGAAATGCCACTCGTTCCAGTGTTAGCAGAAATGGAAAGAGACGGGATTATCGTGGACTCCGCTTTCCTGAAGAAGATGTCCGTGGTATTTACCAAGGAAATAGCTAATCTGAAAGTGAAAATCTATAAACTGGCCGGCAGTGAGTTTAATATCAGCTCGCCCTTGCAGCTCAAGAAGATATTATTTGAAGACCTGGGTGTTTCGACTGACAATATTAAAAAAACCAAAACGGGTTTTTCCACAGCAGAAAGCGAGCTGGAAAAAATGCGTGATTTGCATCCGATTATTGATCTGATTTCCCAATACCGTGAATACACTAAACTGCAGTCAACCTATATTGATGCCCTGCCCGAATTAATCAATAAGAAGACCGGTAGAGTGCATACCAGTTTTAACCAGACAGTTGCCGCAACCGGGCGCCTTTCCTCATCTGATCCTAACTTACAGAACATTCCGATCCGCACGGAAATGGGCAGAGAAATCAGAAAAGCATTTGTAGCGAACAAGGGATATAGCATTCTGGCGATTGACTATTCACAGATTGAGTTAAGAATTGTGGCGTCGCTGGCTAATGATAAAAAAGCGATTGAAATATTTAATGCCGGTGAAGATATCCATAAAAGTACCGCGGCAGAGATCAATGGCGTGCCACTTGAGCAAGTTACAAAAGAAATGCGCTATGCCGCCAAGGAAGTAAATTTCGGGATTCTCTACGGCATGGGAGCATACGGTCTGGCTTGGCGCGCCCACATCGACCGGGACAAGGCCAGGGATTTTATTGAAAAATATTTTAAGAGTTTCAAAGGAGTTAAGGAATATCTGGATAGCACAAAAACACTGGCAAGGACGCTTGGTTATGTGGAGACACTGTTCGGCCGGCGCAGATATCTGCCCGAAATTAATTCCGGAGTGCCGATGATCAGGAATTCGGCGGAACGCATGGCGGTCAATATGCCGGTCCAGGGCACCGCGGCGGATCTGATCAAGATTGCCATGATTGAAGTGCAAAAAAAGTTGAAAAATATGGAAGGAAACGAAGATGGGAAACTGGTAAAAATGATTTTGCAGGTTCACGATGAGTTAGTATTTGAAGTGCGGGATGATATGCTGGAAAAAATGGCCAAGATGATCAAAATAATTATGGAAACAGTGTATAAATTAAAAGTCCCGATAATCGCGGAAGCCAAGTCCGGTAAAAATTGGGGGGATTTAACAGAATTAAAAGTTTAAGATGATAATATTAGTTCACGGCGAAGATACTTTCCGTTCGCTGAAACGTCTGAAACATTTAAAGGATGCATTTATTGAAAAATACAATTCATCCGGTTTTAATGTGGTTCAGCTTGACGGCGCGGAAACAACTTTAGAAAAATTCCGGTCCGTTAGTTTTACCGGCGGGTTATTGGACAGTAAACGGCTGATTGTGATTAAGAATCTGATCTCTGGAGGTAATGCAGAATTAGTTGATGGCGTATCAGAGATATTGAAAGAAAAAAAATTTCCTGAAGATAATGTATTAATTGTCTGGGAGGGTGTTATTGAAGAAAAAGGGAAGGCTAAAATCAAAGGCGGAGCCAAGACCAAAAAATTACTGCTTGCGCAGTTAAAAAAAGAGCGGGAAGAAGTATTCCCATTGCTTTCGAACAGCCAGCTTTCTACCTGGATTCAAACTGAAGTAAAGGACCGGGGCGGTAAAATTGAGAGAAGCGCTGTGGAAGAACTGGTCGCTAAAGTAGGAACAGATCTTTGGCAGATGGACAGCGAGATTGAAAAACTGGTCAACTATGTCGGTGATCAGATTATTACCGCAAAGCAAGTGGAAGAATTTGTAAAATCAAAATATGATGAAAATATTTTCCATCTGACGGATGCTCTGGGACAGAAGAATAAAGAACAGGCACTGCGTCTGGTGCGTGACCAGCTGGCGCTGGGGACTGAACCGCTTCAGTTACTTTCTAAATTTATATGGCAATTCAGAAATTTAATTCTGATCAACGAAATGCTGGGAGCGAATAAAACGCAAAAAGAAATCGCTGATACATTAAAACTGCATCCATTTGTAGTTCAGAAAACTGTTCCGCAGGCGAAAAGATTCACGGCCGGTCAATTGAAATTTATTTATCAAAAATTGGCGGATATTGATTTTGAACTGAAAAATTCACAAACCAAACCGGAATTGCTGTTTGATTTGATGGTAATGGATGTTTGTAAATAATCAGTAATAAAAAAACGGAGCACTTTTGATGCTCCGCCTTTTTTGTATGTTATTTTAATTTGTTCAGTTTTTTCATCAGTCTTGATTTCCTTCGGGAAGCAGTGTTCTTTTTGATCAGATTGGTCTTAGCTGCTTTGGCCAGTGCTTTGATGGTTTTTTGAACCAGCTCTTTTGATTCTTCTTTTTTTCCGGATAACAATGATTTTTCCGTTTTCTTAGTAAGATCCTTCAAGCTGTTTTTTGCCGAAACGTTTCGGATCCGGTGTTTCTTCGACTGTCTTAGAGCCTTGATACCGGCTTTTTTAATTGGCATAAAATATCCTTAATTATTTTTAAAGTAAACCAATCGTAACATACAGAATATTAATGTGCAAGGGTCTTTGACGTACAATTAAGTAAATGATAAGGTGAAGAGCCTCACGTTTTGAGGGGTGTTTGATCTTTCTAGCTTCAACCAGAGGTGAGAGGAGGGTGCCTTTATGTGCTCGATTTTCGGGGTCATCGCGTTGAAAAACGCGGACCCGCACGAGGTTATGGAGTTCAGCTGGGTCGGCGCTCCCGATCTGCAACATCGCGGCCATGAGTGGGTCGGTGTCGCGTACTCGGGCGGAGACATGCTCCATGTGGAGAAGCAGGTTGGTTTGATTGCCTCACTCTTAGGTAACCCCAGGATGGTTACCAAGATGCAGGATGCTGCTCCGCAGATGATGCTGTTCCAGACCCGTTTCTCAACTCAGGGTCGCAGTACCGCCGTCAACGCGCAGCCGCACTACATGCGTCCGCGTTGGGGCACGATTGCTCTGGGAGCGAACGGAGACATTCCGGACTATGCCGGTCATCGCGCTAGGCTGGAAAAGGCAAAGTGCGAATTTGTCAGCAGGAATGATAGCGAGGCACTTCTGCATCACATCATTCTGAATGCCCAGGACAACCCGGACAGACTGCATGAAGGCATCGTGAGTCTGATGCGGGAGGTCCCTGCTTCCTACTCAGCCTGGCTTGCAACCAAGGATAGCGTCTACCTGTTCCGTGATCCGTTTGCGAACCGCCCGCTGTACTACATGCGGGTCGGCAACTACTTCGTCTTTGCGTCGGAGGACTGTGCTTTGCACGCGATTCTGGTGCACCGGGCGAATCAGGGGCACAAGGACGGGACGGTCGAGATCAACCAGGTGCTCCCGGGCGAGATCATCCGAATCACCATGCACGGTGAGATCGAATATCTCGAGGGCGTGGCGCCAATGACGCAATTTGCAATGTGTGCTTTCGAGCTCGTCTACTTCGCACGCCCCGACGGTCACGTTTTCGGCGCTCCGCACAATGCAACCCAGCGGTTGTTTTATAAACTGCTGGTCCAACACGGCGAAGACGGCCGTTACAGCATCCAGATGCTGACTGACGGCATCGAAGAAGTAGGCAGTTTCCGTTTCCGCCTGGGCAAACAGCTGGCTCGTGAGCATCCGGTTGATGGCGCGGACTGTGTCATCTCGGTGCCCAACTCGGGTAATTTCGCGGCACTCGGATTCGCTGATGAAAGCAAAGTCCCTTACCAGATCGGTCTGGTCCAGAGTCCCTATGTGGCTCGGACCTTCATCGTTCCGGGCAGGGATGCACGCAGAGAACAAGCCGCTCTGAAGTATCGGCCGATGCGTGGCCTGTTTTCCAAATATCAGCGGATCGTGGTCGTGGACGACTCGCTCGTCTACGGTACAACCTTCGAACAGCTGACCCGCATGTTCATGGCGGCCGGTGCGCGGGAAGTACATGCCCGCCTGAGCTGTCCGCCGGTGATTGCGCCCTGTAAGTACGGCATCGACATGACATCAAAGGGCAAACTGATTGCCGCAGACATGTCGGTTGAGCAGATTCAGCAGATGCTGGGTCTTACCAGTCTGCGGTTCCTCTCTCTTGAGGGAATGAAAAAAGTGCTCGGCACTGACGCCGGCAACTATTGCACATCGTGTTGGACGGGGGTCTATCCCATCGTCTGACCCCGGGAATCTGAAAACTTTCCCGGTTTTTTTATTGCCGGAGGTTTATTTGGGAAGAGTTTGCACGATACAAATAATCTGCTAGGATGAAATTATACTAACTAGCTAATATGAAAATGGAATTAAAAGACAATTCACCAATTATTGAAGATTCTGATACCGAGGAAGATGATTACCTGGAAGACAATGCAGAACAACTAAATTCGCCAGAAAATCGGACGCGTTTATTTGCACGTGATTGGTTTGAAGATTTATATGAAGACTCTGACCCATTTACTACAAATGATCAATTTTTTACAGATAATGATTTAATGCAGGATCTTTATTCAATTGCTCAAACTGACAAATCTCATTATCTTCCAACTGATGTCACCCAAGCATTTCTGGATGAACTATTAAAATTTGTTACATTCCGATCTCAGGATCCAAAGGATCATGATCAGTTATCTGCATTTATTGTAAATATTCAAGAACGATTGTTCTCTGTATCGCCATGTCTTATCAATCATCTTCCACTTCCAGAACAAATACTAACGACTGCAAAATTTTCTCGGCAACCTGAAACTCAAGGATGGATGGGTTCAACTATGGTTGGAGAATTGACCGATGAACTTGACGGGTGCTCGGAAGCTGATATACAAGTTATTGCCGAACAGCTTATTAACGCGCCACTTTCTGAACAACTTGATATTATTCACCAATTTACGGTGATCGGAGCAAATGCGACCACTCGAGGCTTTCCGGCGCTTCGTACGCTTGAGACAGTCGATCGTGAAAACGCAAGACCGGCACTCAAAAACAGTCGGGCAATTCTCAGGATAATGAAAGACGCTGCATCATTACCAATTATTGATTTTGCTGTTGACTCCGCATTAAAACGTCTGGAAAAGGAAGAAATCGATCCAAATGTTGGATTGGTCAAACTGCAAGGAAATCGATCTGAAGGGCGTCTTATTGATTATAGTCACCAGGAAGCAGATGAACACAATAGGTTGCGCACCGCATTGATTCCTGATACATTATCTCCGTTTGAAAACGGTGGCCGATTACAGGTAATTGCACGGGATGCAATCGGCGTGTTTGACCATAGTGGCTTACCCCGCTCTATCGGTCGTTTTGATGTAAAGAATTTACCGGAGAGTGTATTAGTGTCTCCTATGGATACTCAGAATATCCAAGAGGCGATTGATCGGCCGGACGCTTCGGATTACAAATATATTGGAAAAATTGTTAGAGGTTTGCGTGACCGTGTTGTTCGTCGTTTACAATCCGAAAAAACCGTTGAGCATTCAGGATCGCTTGGTCAAGCATTTTACGATTTTGCACCGCAACTATCTGTTGATCAATGGGATGAAATCCTTAATGGCAATGCTCCTGAGTACGATTATCGGACGCATGAAACATGGAATATACTTCGAGAACAGTTTACGGCGTTTACCGAGTGCGCAAAGACATACCTAGCTCCAATTAATAAAGAGCATCGTGAAAAACTACCGACCGTACACTTTGATCATTATGAGAGCCTTGTGTCAGATGAAAGCGTGTTTCCCTTTCCAATTGAAAGGGGTGAGGACATTATGCTCTTGCTCCAGCATCTCCATCGCCCTGCAATTAGGGAGCAGATTGAAGAATCAATTGGTTTTTCATTGCGTGAGTTACCGTTGCGATCGCAAGTTCATTTATTAAGGTATCTTGCCGGAGAAGATGCAGACAAATTCGAGCGACTACAAGGAGTTTTTCAATCCAATCAGGAATCTGCTCAAGTAACAGCTGAAGCATTTTTTGCGGTGGCCGAAAGTTCAAAAAGCGGTGATGATATCCTAGATATTGCAGAATATTTACAGAAAAATAGTCCAGAGGAAGCGCAAAAGATTTTTTCAACTTATGTACAACTTGTTGATCAAATAAACCAAAAATCAGATCAACTCCTTGAGGTAGGGCGACAAGTATTTGATAATCTTACATCTCTATCTGCAGATGTAGCACAACATTTGCTTCGACGTGTGAATCATCTTTTCCCAACATTGATCACACAACTAGAAGATGGCGTGGATCCGAAACTTGCTGTTTCACAAACGATTGATGCGTTTCATGAAGAAGGTGATTTATTACAGCAGATGACGCAGGAATTTATCAATACTGCTGCAGAAGTAAAAAAAGCAGAACATCCACGCGGTTCGCAACTTTTTTTAAGACTAGAACAGTCTTTCCGTCATCTGGTCCTCGGTGAGCAGGAATATCGATTACCATCAAAATTATTAGTTAATCTGGAACAAGAATCGCAAGCACTCGAATCAGAAAATCTCTCGGATGCTGAACCGCTGTATTTTCCCGTAGGAATTTCCAAAGATCTTCCAGCTTGGGAAGGAGTCTGGAATGGTGAAAGCAAAACCGCAAAACCTATTGAGATATTTAGCTACCTTTTCTGGTTACAAAACCAAGGTCGTTCGTCCCGTCTTGTAGTTTGCGATACTATACAATCTTCGAATTACCAAAAGCTCTATCCTGATCTTTTGGGGGATCAACCGGAAAAAACCGCTCAGGAATATGCACAAAGAATTGGCGAAAGCGAACAAGTTATGTATCAAGCAATGTGTGAAACCTTCGGCCTTTCTAACATAGAGGTCCAGGGTTATGAACCATTTATTACTGATCAGCAGGAACGAGTTGATCTGTATCGAACATGGTGCGAGCAACTAAGTCAGGATCCAAATTGGGTGGATGCCTTTACAGGCATGGTGCAAGAGTCTGTTGGACATCCAATGACATTAGATGAAAAAAAGGAGTATCTGCCCTATGCGATAGAGGAGCTGAGCTGGATTATGGCTGCGGATGGAACAAAGGTAAGTCATCCGAATGAAGCTCGTTATGATGCGATTGCAACAGTTCTAAAAAATTGTGAAAAGTTGGCTGAAGAAAACCAGATTGATTTGCACGATTCCTCGCAAAGGGAGGCATTCAATTCGCTGGTTTATGGTGTGCAACGGGTACTCTCCGACCAGCTCAATCGGCTTAAAGCGAAAGCAGATAAGGGCTCTCCGACCGCGCAGTACTGTGATGCTTTTCGGCGACATCTTGGACTTATTCATCTTCCTAACGCCACACGGGTACCGGATAATTTTGACCGGAAGAGCGTACGCTTAAACGTGGCGATTCCTTCTACGGGCGCGCAAAGTTTCGGGTGGCGTTCTACAGGGTCACAAGGGGAAGAAGGGGTGCGTAAATTCAAAGAACCATACAGTACATATTTTTTTCGGGACGGTGCCGAACTTTTTCTTAATAGTGACCAGATTGTTGCTGTAGCAAAAGGTACGATTGCCGGAAAAATCCTTGCGCTTCCGCCCCAAGAACAAGAAAGATATACATTAGAAGTAGTTATGCCGCTTCTTCGTCACTTCTTTAAAGTTCTCGATCACGCTCCTCAGTCATACTTCGATTCCGTGCAGAGTAATCGGGAAGCTTTGATCGCGGAATGCCAGAAATCGCGTACGTTAATAGATCTATTGCGATTTATTCAACACTATGTGGTCGAACCAGTTGAATCCCGTCTTTCAACACTCGCCGGCACAGAATTTGATAATGCCGCATAATCGGGCTGACGATTCTTTAGTGCAACAGACCCGAGTGACCAGCAGAGTTCGAACACTGACGAAAATGTTTGAAAGATTTCCATATTATCAATAATGATCCCGATGTGCGCTCGATCTGAGAAAGTCACAAAGGAAACTTTGTTTTCATAAATATTTATCTCTGTTGCGAAAGGATAGTTCTTGTGATCAATGAAGAGGATCTGAGTAACTTCATTTGCTTGATAACTGCGCATATGGGCAAGCGCTTCGGCATTGTCAGGAATAATTACTCTTTCTATGATCCCAAGTTTTTTCCTGAGCGGTGCATAATATGACTGGTTCCATACTTTAAGATATTTAGCATAGCCTGCCACATCTGAAAATGTTTTAATCTGTTTAGATGTATTATTTACAATTGTATCTTTAAGCACTAGCTTAATACCCTCAATGCCTTCATAAAATCGTACTCCCGGTTTATTCATTGTAATACGGTAAAGTGAATTCAATGATTCATAGTTGGCGTTTAAAGTTTTTGCCTGTTGTTGAACTGTCTTCTCTCTTTCATCTAGCAGGACTTTTATTCTTTCCGGAGGTTCGATCACAAAAACTTTCTTACCTTTTGTCATCGTTTCTGTTACGAGGCCCTTGTCAATTAATGCACGCATTAAATCGTAAGTATTCCCTCTTTTGTAGGGTATTTTTTTTAATAGTTCTCCCATGCCGGCCTTGCCCAGCGTAAGGAGCGCTTCATAGACGACTGCTTCTTTGTCAGTTAAGCCGATTTGGACCAGGATTTTCGAAATAGGGGAGCCAGGTTTGGGCATGGAAGTGAAGATTAATTTTATTAAATGCTTATCACAGAAAGGATATTTCTGCTTTTATGATAGCATCGTAATAAATAAATGTCAATAGAAAATGACAAAAGTAATCAATAAAATATAAACAAAATGCACTGATAATATTGAATAATGACAAAAATCAATAAAGAATGGCGCAAGGTATTGACAAGAATTGCGAATGGGTATATACTGTCTAGTTAACATAAATTTTGTTCTTTTTAAACACTCGATTATCCCAACTAGATTAGATGACTAAGTCATCAATCAAGCGGGTAATATTTTCAAAAGGTTTATCCTCACTGCTTACTCAAAGCTTGGTCAAAGAGAGACAGGCTTTGGTGAAGCAGGAATAAATCTTCTAGAAAATACTTGTCAGTGTATTTCCCGATCACCATCAAGTGGCCGGGGAGCCAGTGCTAAGTATAGAAGCGACTTTAAGACAATCAAGCAATTTGACAACTGAATATGGTAATCAAAACGGAGAGAGCATCTAAATCCCAATCTATCGGGACATGATGGACCAACAGTGAAAACTGTTAGCCTAATGATTATCAAAATAATAAGATAGTATTAAATTTGACGCGGGCCCTCTCATCCAAAATGAAAGGGCCCGTTTTGATTTAGCAGGTTTGGCGAGGAGAGAGGTATTTGAAGAGGCGCAGAAATCATAAAAATACCGCCTCCTGTCTCCTCACCAAACTCTTCTAAAATTAAGAGTTACATCGTTCTTTATCGAAGTTGTTCTTTATTCAAGCAATGGTATCGAATTTAGGTAATTAAAATGAACCAACATTATATATTCCGCAGTCCGATTCATGAGAGAAATGGATTTGTGGAATAGGAGAGAGTTCATTTCCTAAGCGCAATACTTTGCTAATTCGCTCGATAGGATAAACGCTTCAATTTTTGAAGCCGGTACTTATCAAGTTGGCAGAAGCGAGCCAATTTGTGTCGGTACATTGTTCCAAGTAAGTGAGTGTCGAGAGTCCCGTTTCGGGGAAGCAGACCGCTGAAAGGCAAACCTATCAACTGTTCTCATAAGGAGATCGGCTGGAGAAAAGAGATTAACCCCCTTTTGTCTCCAGGAATCTCCTTGATAAGAAAATCAGGTCAGAAGTTTGTAAAAAATGTGGCTCCTTATAAGATGATGTGTCCGCGTCATTTGATAAGGAGTCGCATGGTGCGACTTTTGGCC
This sequence comes from Patescibacteria group bacterium, assembly GCA_041664365.1. Lineage (NCBI taxonomy): Bacteria > Patescibacteria group bacterium. The sequence continues at coordinate 22,306 of JBAYKW010000010.1, read as the reverse complement.
ATTCACCGAGCCGATCGGTGAAACTTCATAAGGAGAAATCCATGAAGATCATGAACTTGACCCCCCACGCTATGGTGATCTTCGACTCGACCGGTGCGACGGAAGTCGCCCATGTCGAGGCGAGCGGCAAGGTCGCTCGGGTACTGACCGAGACGACCGAGGCGGGGGTCGTCTCGATCGACGGGGTCGAAATCCCCGTCGTGAAAACCAGCTACGGGCAGGTGGAGAACCTGCCCGAGGTCGAGGAGGGTACCACGTTCGTGGTGTCCATTCTCGTCATCGGCGCCCTCCGGGCGCTGGGCATCAACCGGGGGGACGTCGTCTCCCCGGACACGGGTCCCCAGTCCGTCGTTCGCGACGGTGAGGGGAAGATTCTGGGTGTCAAGCGCTTCACGCGCTAGGCCCTTCAATAGCGCTCCGTGTAAGCGCTTCAAGGTTCTGGGGAGAGAAGATACGGCTTCTCTCCCAATCATCGTTCTTTTAGGAGGTTAAGAGTTTTCCGGAAGTTTCTCTCGCAAAAACTTCCATCCTTCTGCCGATGAGTTCGGCACTGATGAGCCCATAACCAAATAATGCAGGGCGAAAAGGAAAGTGTACGAAAATTAGTGTAAATTTCTGCGCTTAGGAAATAATGATTTGTTTCTTGAGCGCAGGAATCCCCTGCAAACAAAAATGATCCTACCCGTGGGGTCAAACAAGAGGAGAAAGCCATGTGGACGAAGATTGAGATGGGTACTGGAACCCCCGGAAAGCTTTGGACTGGGGACAACTTCGAGTCGATCTCGGGCAAGTTTGCCCGTGTGGAGCTCGTCGAGTTCCACTCTCCGGCCAGCGGCGCCAGCACGCGGCGACTGTTCGTCGCCGAGGTGAGGGAGGACGCCCCTGAGGGCATCTACGTACCGACCCTCAGGATCTGCGCCGGCGGGGTCGGCTCGTTAGTGACCGCTGGCAGCGTGACACGCGAGCTCCGCGGTGAACCGATTGCACCCCAAAGGAAGGACTCCTGGGGTGAACCGATTGCCCTGGGTGCGAATAAACCCTGTCTCCTACCGCTCCTCGTCTGGAATTGGAGTGGTCGGATTGGGGGGTACATCATCCTCGATCCGGTTATGACCGAACGCGGGTACGTCCGGCACAACGAGGTGAACTCCGCGTTGCCCGGGTACGCATGGATCCACACCTACGAGGGGAGTACGCTCTCCGAGTATGTTCTGGTGAGGACGTACCAGGCGGACGATGACGGCTGTTTGGTAGACCCGATGCACACTCTACCGATCCACCGGGTGGTTACCTCCCTCCTCGCTCCGCCGGAGAGGGAGATCGAGATCGAAGAAGTCTCCGAGTAAACACCAGCGCTCCGTGTAAGCGCTTCAAGGTTCTGGGGAGAGAAGATACGGCTTCCCTCTCCATCATCGTTCTTTTTCAAGGGAGGTTAAAAAGGTTAAAGAGTTTCCGGAAGTTTCTCTCGCAAAAACTTCCCTCTTATCTTCAGACTATTATTCAGAAGAATAATATGCTGAAGCAGAGGAGGAAAATAGAAAAATCTTGTTCCTAAAAAATGTAAAAATAGCTGAAAAATGATTTTTCAAATAATTAAATATTTTAGCCAAATGAAGATAAAAATTAAACAGTTGCATCTGAATCTCCAAATTCCAAAATTTGCTCATCTAAGTAATACAGAAATGGGTGCATATTCTATGGGAGATGTTGTTTTAGAATCTAGTAAAAGGCACAATTCTGTGAATGGACTTGCTGTGGAGCTACCCGAGTGGACCAAGCGGTATCTTCCGCAAGAAATTCTCGGGACGGCGACCGCGATTGTTGGTGCATTCATTGCCCAATTGTTCACCTCGAATCCCATCGTGATCTCCTATGCGGGAACGGCTGGTGAAAATGTCGGTTTCTACGGCCTCGCTGTAATCCGGGAAATTCATCTCCTCAGGCGTTCGGAGAACAGCTCGATTTGGAAAATCGCCTGGCGGACGTTTCGCAATTTAGTTATGGAATTCGGTCCTGCTGAATTCATAGACAGCTCGCTGGTTCGCCCAGGATTTATGCTAGCTGCCCAGTCAGGTACCGGTTCTGTATTGGGAGGAATCATGATCGGAAAATTGGCGGCGGACATCGTGTTCTATGCCATAGCCGTAAATGGTTACGAGCTTCGCAAGAAGTTGTTCGGGCAGATTACCACAAAGTCTTTAGCAGAGGAAAAAAATAATTAATGATTAAAACCGCCAGTAATTCGCAGGGCAAAGAAGGTTAAAAGTATATTCTTTAATCTCTCTCTTTAGAATATATCATAATCTTTAAAATGCTCTGCGAATTACTGGCGGTTTTTTATTTGTTTAATTTGGAACTTTTGAATTTTTCCGGATGAAAAGGTTTAAGCCGGACAATTTTAGTATTTAAATTGAACTCTTTCAGTTTGGTCTCCAGAAGTTCAGTGAAAGCTATCTGATCATATCCCAGACAGATAACGTCTGGTGCGATCTCTCGGATGATTTGGTACTTATCACCTTCATATCCCAGTACCGCCCGGTCAACAGTGGGTTGATTTTGTACCGCTTCCAGCCTTTCATTTTGCGGTTTTTGCGGGATATGGTTTTTAACCTGGCTGATGGTATTGTCTCTGGCAACAACAGCCACTAAATAATCTCCGTGTTTTTTTGCTTGTTCAAAAAAATCAACATGCCCGGGATGGAGAATGTCGAATGCGCCGAACACCATGACTTTCCTCATTTTTTCTGCTCCTTTTTCAGTTCCATTATCTGATCACGTAGCATCGCCGCCTTTTCGAATTCCAGGTTCTTGGCGGCCAGATCCATCTGGTTTTGCATACTATTTATTACATAGGATAATTCTTCCTTCGGTACAATACTGGCATCAAATTTATCTGTCTCCTCTTCCTCAATTTTTCCTCCCGAAAGCCGTTCAGTTTTAATTGCTTTAATGATTGATTGAGGGGTAATCCCGCGTTCCTTATTATATTTAATCTGGTTATCTCTCCGGCGGTTGGTTTCGCTGATCGCTTTCCGCATAGAATCGGTCAGTCTGTCCGCATACATTATAATGTGGCCCTCCTGATGACGGGCAGCCCGGCCCATGGTCTGGACCAGCGCTGTGGCACTTCTTAAAAATCCTTCCTTGTCCGCGTCCAGTATCGCAATCAAAGATACTTCAGGGATATCCAGTCCCTCACGTAATAAATTGATTCCCACTATTACGTCGTATGTGCCCAAACGAAGTTCTCTTAAAATTTCTAATCTTTTGAAAGTATCGATTTCCGAATGCAAATAGTGAACGGCGATCCCCATTTCTTTCAGGTATTCTGACATCTCTTCTGCCATTCTTTTCGTCAGTACGGTAACCAAAACCCGTTGGTGTTTCTTCACCCGTTTTTGTATTTCCGCCAGCAGATCGTCTATCTGATGCTTGGTCGGTTTGATCTCAATAGTTGGATCCAGAAGCCCGGTCGGTCGGACCAGCTGTTCTACAATCTGCTTACTTAGCTTTCGTTCATAATCAGCCGGAGTGGCGGAAACATAAACGACCTGCTTTATTTTTTTATCAAACTCTTCAAAATTGAGCGGACGGTTGTCTTTCGCGGACGGCAGGCGGAAGCCAAAATCAACCAGCGAATTTTTGCGTGAACGGTCACCGCCGTACATCGCGCCGATTTGTGGAACGGTCATGTGCGATTCATCGATGAACATCAGAAAATCATCCGGGAAATAATCCAACAGAGTATAGGGAGGGTCGCCGGCATTCCGGCCGTCAAAATAGCGGGAATAGTTTTCAATCCCACTGCAGAATCCGGTTTCTTTAATCATCTCCAAATCATATTTGGTCCGCTGTTCTATCCTTTGCGCTTCAATCAATTTATTTTCTTGCTGGAATTGTGCCACCTGCTTTTTCATATCCGCCCTGATATTTTTCATGGCCAATTCCTGCTTGGCAAAAGGAACCAGATAATGCGTGGCAGGATAAATGACAATCTCATCTAGATTTCCATGTACCGCACCGGTCAGTGCGTCAATTTCCTTGATCTGGTCAACACTGTCGCCCCAGAACTGAATCTGATAGGCGATCTTTTCCGAAAATATCGGGAAGATATCGACGACATCCCCACGGATGCGGAATGTCCCACGGCCGAGGAATGTATCATTTCTTTTATATTGGATCGTGACCAGATCTTTTAAAAATTGCTTCCGATTAAGATTATTTTTTTTGTTGATAACAATTCCTTCATCCTTATATTCCGTCGGTTCGCCAAGTCCGTAAATACAGGAAACGGAAGCAACAATTATTACATCCCGTCGCGAAATCAGTTCCTGGGTGGAAGCGTGACGCAGGCGGTCAATTTCCTGGTTGATGTCAGTTTCTTTTTCAATATATGTATCAGTGCGGGCGATGTATGCTTCTGGCTGGTAGTAGTCATAATATGATACAAAATACTGAACGGCGTTATGGGGAAAGAAATCCCGGAATTCGGAAGCCAGTTGTGCCGCCAGGGTTTTGTTATGGGAGATAATCAAAGTTGGCCGCTGCACCCTAGCAATGACATTGGCCATGGTAAATGTTTTTCCACTGCCGGTAACGCCGAGCAGGGTCTGATCGCGCATACCTTTGTTCAGTCCCGCCACAATCTTCTCAATCGCCTGCGGTTGATCGCCGGTTGGTTTAAAACTAGACTCCAGCTTAAATTTATTCATCGAAGGTAAATATTAGATTAGTATTTCTTCTGCACAAATCCTGACCGCCTGTGGTGAGTGAAGTCCCGCTGAGCGGGACGAAGTCGAACCATAATGTGATGGTTAGCCGCGAATTAATTCGCGGCGCTCTATGATTATATCAGTAGAATCCTGATGCGAAAAGGGTTGAGCCCGTTAGAAATTTTGTTTCTAAACAGGCTTGACAAAATGATTAATATATTATACCATCCCCTGTTTAGATCTGGGCATTCCGTTCAGTTCTAAACATCCTGGTCGAATGTACCCTGACGAAAGTTGATCATTGTGAACGTTCTATGGACACATGACTTTCTGCGCAAGCTCGTGCAGAATGGGGTGTCGGAGGAGAACCAGCCGCTCCTGTTCGATCCCGCCCACCACAACACCACGTGGCACGAGCACTCGCTCATGCGCCACAACGCGTTGGTTGTGGAGTCTGCTCAACGCATCCTGGCACTGACCGGCGTCGACGTGGTAACCGCGGCCGTCTTCCACGATCTGGGGAAGCTCGGCATGTTCGACAACGCGATCGCCACCGGCGACTACTTTTTCGCCGGCCACGAGCAACTCTCGGTCAAGCTGGCGGAAGAGCAGGGTTTGAGCGGTGACGTACTCCACATCATCCGGTATCACGACATCTCGTACCAGCACAAGCCGGACAACATTCTGTCCAAGCTGTGTGCGGGCGATGTCGGGATGTTGCGTCATCTGCTGGCGATCGCTGCCTGCGACACGGCCGGCAAGGGCTGGACGGATGCGCAGTGTGTCCAGCGGCCACAAGTCGCTGAGAAATTCCGGCAGGTATGCGAAATGGCGTATGTCAATCCGCAGTTCGCCGGAGTGATCCAGCAGGCCTGCCTGGAGTGGTAGCTCAGCTACCAGTGTTCCTTTCTTGAAGCACTCCTCGGAGCGCTTCTTTTTTTATTTGCCCAAATCGGTAAATTGTTTTATTCTTAATAAGTAATATGAAGAATATGAATAAAAAAACAAAGAATATTTTACCCAGATTTTTAACAATATTTGCGTTATTTGTTGTGTTGATAATCCCTCACATCAGTATGGCGGTAGATGAATCTGAAGCAGAGGCAGAGGCATGTGTTGAAAGTAAAATACTTCCTCCTTGCACGTGTGATGGTAATTGTAGACTTGAAGATATGCTTGTTCTGGGAGTAAATATTTTTCAGATGGCAATCAGTTTGCTTGGAGCAGTTTCTGTTGGGTTTATTATCCTTGCCGGTATCATGATGATGACATCGGGTGGAAGTTCACAGAGACTAGAAATGGGTAAAAAGATTCTCTCCGGTTCATTTGTCGGTACAGCTATTGTCATGATGACATGGCTGATTATTAATACAATTTATTTTTTTGCGGCTGGTGGAAATGGAACTGTTTTCGGAAAAAATTGGTTTGATTTAAAAGAATATCCGCCAATAGAAATAATCCCGGCTGTATATATTAGCGATGATCAGGGGAATGAAGTTCTTGTTACACCGGAATGTTCTGATTTAAAAACAGTTGCGGCTGCATACGGAGTGCCATATCCTAGACAGAATTCTCCCGAAGTTGAGAGATTAAAAACGTGTATTCAGACTAATATTACCTGGAGTCTGGTTGATACTGATCAAATTTTTACCTATGATGTTTCACATGATTCATGTAATTATACTCGAGGTAAACCAGTATGTGAAACAAGTGGCAAATGTTCTCATTCTTCCAAAAAGAGACCATCTTGTCACTATGGTGGGACTAGTGGAAGTAATGGTGCAGAGGCAATTGACTATAATGCAAGAGACAATTCACTACATGGGGAAACGATTCTCTATAATCAAATAAAGGCAGCGGTAGATGGTCCGTGTAATTCGCTTGTTGGCTATGATTTATTTGAAATATATAAAAAGGCTGATGGTTCTTATAATCATGCACACACTCATTTGAGTACAACAGCATGTGATGGAAATTAAATAATAAGCTTAAAAAAGTATAAATCAGAGGCTCTCCTCTGATTTTAGTTAATAATTGTGCTTATGCTATTTTTTATTTTCTAATTGTTCTGAGTAGTATTTGATGAATAAATACCAATGTAAGATAATCGCAGTATCCAAACATTATGAAAATTAGTAATTATTAACCTTAGATACTATGTCAGAACCTCTACCCTATTTTTTTATTTAATATTTAGGAATATAATGTAAGTAGTAAATCGCTCATAACAGGTTTTAGAGGGTGGCGTTCGTCATCCAGAAGCGGAGGCGTTGCCATGTCCAAAACCACTGCTCCTATCGAGCTAATTACTTCCGGGTTTGTGCGTTGTACGCAACGCCCGCGCGCTTCTGTTCATCTGGTAGTTGGTAGAGTCTACCATATCGGGGCGCGAGATGAAGTTGTGTGCTCCGAAAGTAAGATGGTTGCTCTGGATCCTGCCGATCCTGATCTGAAAACCATTTCTGTTGCGAAGGATCTCCTTCGCTGGCCCTTCTTTGATGCGGTGACTTAAGTCCCGCTATATGATCATAAGGCGCACTTCTCCCTGGATGTTGCGCTTTTTTTTGGATTGACAAAGGCACTTTATTCAAGTAAATTATAATTGACTCTCGTTGCATTGTTTTCAAAGTGGGAGGGTGCCATGGAAGGCTCATCAACAGGTTCGACCTATCCTGAATGGAGCGATTTGTTCCAAGCAGGCGATGTGTTCGCAGACGAAGTGGCCGCAAGATCGGCGTATGCCCCCAAGATGAGGGGGTTGCCGTGCGGCTGTCACCACACCTTCGTTCCGAGGTCGGAAAAGGACTTCGATCCTGAATTTGATCCGGCAAACGAGCTGGTCGATTCCAGTCCCAAGGCAGACTAGCCCAACACCCGAATTCAATTCAGGAAACAGTCCCAAAAATCGTTCGCCCGAACAAGATACGAGAGTCAGGGTAGCCCCACGGTTACCCATTTTTTTATTGCTTGCGTAACTGCCTTGAGTTTGCCATAATTGGACTATGATTACGTATTTAAAGGGGACTATCAAGTATAAGAATAAAGGATATATTGTTCTGGATGTTCACGATGTCGGATATCAGGTTTTTGTATTGCCTCTTTTGCTTGAAAAATCAATTGTTGATTCGGGGATTGAACTCTATACATATCAGAATGTTACAGAAAATAAAGTTGAGTTGTATGGTTTCAGGAATATCTCAGAATTGGAATTTTTTGTACAGTTGATCCAGATTTCCGGGATCGGACCGAAATCAGCCATTGGTGTCATGAACCAGGCAAGTATCGAAGATATCAAACGAGCGATTATTCATGGCGACTCATCAATGCTGACAAGTGTTTCCGGTATCGGGAAAAAGACGGCTGAGCGGATTATCTTGGAGTTGAAAAATAAAATTGATATTTCGGACAAAGAGAATAAGGAATTTTTGCAGGAATCCGGTTTTCAAGAAGATGCGGATGCGATTGATGGTCTGGTCAGTTTGGGGTATTCGCTCAGAGAGGCAAGAGAGGCAATTAAGCATATTCCAAAAGAGGCAAAAACGGTGGAAGAAAAAGTTAAAGCATCACTCAAAGTTTTAGGCAGAAAGTAGAATATTTATGGAAATAAAAAAAATTGAGAATTTTGCGGCTGCGCATGAATTCGTTTCTAACCACGCACTGGCCAGCGGGGCTTTTTTACAGACACAATTTTGGGGAGAGTTCCAGAAGGAATGCGGTTTGTCTTATTGGTATCTCGGCGCGTTTGATGGTGAAGATTTGAGAGGAGTCGCTTTGGTATTAAAAATTTCTCTTCCTCTCGGGAAAAGCTATTTATACTGTCCGAAGGGACCAGTTGTCGATCCGGGCAGTGGTGCATTGGGTGTACTACTTTCAGAGATAGGTCATATAGCAAAGAACGAAGGTTCGCTGTTTCTGCGTTTTGAACCAGCCTTCCCGGAAGAATTTTCACAAAAAATCCAATCTCAGTTGAAAGCCAGAATAGTTAAAGAGGTTCAGCCAAAATCAAACTGGGTTTTGGATGTTACGAAATCTGGTGATGAATTGTTGTCGGCGATGAAACAGAAAACACGCTATAATATCCATCTGGCGGAGAAAAAGAAATTAGCCATCAGAAAATCATGTGATGCTAAGGATATAGAATTGTTTTTTGCCCTGGCTGATGAGACGGCAAAAAGAAACGGAATTAATACGCATAGTAAAAATTACTATACTAAAATGATGGAGTCACTGTCTGCGCACGGCTTGGTCAAACTGTATCTTGCTGAATATGACGGTAAAACTATCGCTGCCAATTTCATGCTTTATTTCGGCGGTGTAGCCACATATCTACATGGTGGGTCTAATTCCGAATTCCGTAATCTGATGGCGCCATATTTATTGCAATGGCAGGCGATTCAGGATGCAAAAAATGAAGGTAGCAAAATTTATGACTTCGGTGGTGTCTCACCGGAAAATGATGATGTCCATAAATGGTCCGGTATTTCCCGTTTTAAAAGAGGTTTTGGCGGAAGGCAAATCAACAGTGTCGGGACGTATGATACTGTTTACAGTCCATTTTGGTACCGGTTATATACGACAGTAAGAAAATTCAGGTAATATTTACATGTCTTGCACGAAAACAGAATATCACTTAATATAGAGTACGTTAGCCTGATAAGGGTGATTTTTTTAAGACTTATATTTACTATAAAATGATCAAAAAAGTGGTAATAGCTGCGGCAGGTCGTGGTACCAGAATGCAGGGTTTAAGCAAGGATAAGCCGAAACATTTGATTGAGGTCAACGGCAAACCGTTTTTATATTATCTATTGGAGAATCTTAAAGCCGCAGGGCTTACGGAAATTATTATTGTGGTTGGATATAAAAAAGAAGTGCTGGAAAAATTTGCCAACAAATATGATCCAACTATGACAATCATCAATCAATTTGAAAAATTGGGTGATGAATATGGCACTGCGTGTCCGATTAAATGTGTTGAGGACCTGATTGGGAACGAGCAGTTTATTTCTGTATGTGGCGATGATCTGTATTCAGTTCCGGATTTGAAAAATATGATGGTGAACGACAATTTCCATTACGTTGCCGGAAAAGTTTCTGAAACACCGGAAACAAAAGGTGTTTTGATCACGAACGACGGATATTTGGAAAAGATTATTGAGAAACCAAAAGAATTTGTCGGTGACCTGGTTAATACCGGGATGTATAAGTTTACCCCGGAAATTTTTGAAATAGTTAAAGGGGTCCGGCTGTCATCACGGGGAGAATATGAACTGACGGACAGCATTTCCTATCTGGCAAAACAGAAGAAAGTAAAAGTGAAAAAAATAAAAGAATATTGGCTTGAATTTACCCGTCCGGAAGACGTTATCGCGGTCAGTGATTTTCTCAAAAATAAGCAGAAATAATTTAAATGCCGAAGAAAAAGAATGTTGTCACAATCGGCGGAGGGACGGGGACCTCTGTAGTTTTGTCTGGCTTAAGGAAATATCCGGTTAAACTGTCTGCGATTGTAACCATGATGGACAGCGGTGGTTCAACCGGCCAGTTAGTTCGTGATTTCAATGTCCATCCGATGGGGGATGTTCGTCAGGCATTACTTGCATTGTCCCGCGCGGAAAAAGAGCGCAGGGATTTTTTTGAATTCCGCTTTGATCAGGCTAACCTGCTTGGCCATAATGCCGGAAATTTGTTTTTAGCCGGATACGAAAAACAGTTAGGTAGTTTTGAGCAGGCAATAAAGAAGGCATACGAATATCTGGAAGTAGAAGGCGAGGTAATTCCGGTGACATTAACCAGAACCGAATTAGTAGCGCAGCTTGCCGGGGGCAGAAAAATATTCCAGGAACATTCATTTGACGATTTGGTTAAGAAAAAAAATACATTTCAAAAATTACTATTAAGCAAAAGGGCTTCAGCGAACCCGCGCGCAATCAGCGCTATTAAAAAGGCAGATGCAATTATCATTTGTCCGGGTAATCCGCTGCGGAGCGTATTACCGAACTTTTTGGTAGGTGGGATCCGGCAGGCATTTAAAAATTCAAAGGCACCGGTAATATTTTGTGCAAACCTATTAAATAAAAAAGGTCAGACCGATTCAATGGATTTAGCTGAAGTAGTAGATTTTTTTGAAAAATACATTGGCAAGGGCGTGATTGATTATGTAATATACAATTCTGAGAAAATCAGCGGAAAGATGCTGAAAAAAAGTAAACTTGATGATGAAGTTATAATGCCAATCAACGAGAAAAAATTAAACAGCGCTGATTATCAGGCCGTCTCCGCATTATTACTTGCCACGGAAGTCTATCAACAGAAAAAATCTGATGTTTTGTTGAAACGGACCGGGATTAGACACGATCCAAAAAAGCTTGCTACAATAATTATGCAGATTATCCAAAAAGCATCCAAATGAAAATAGTATTAGATTTCGACCATACACTCTTTGATACCGAGATGTTTAAGCAGGCTCTGCAGGACCGGCTGTCTTTGTTTGGTGTCACAACGAACCAGTTCAATTCAAATTATCGGATAATAAAAGAACAACTGGGATATTATAATTACAAGGAACATCTGAAACTGCTGGCGAAAGACGTAAAGATCGACGAGAATGATCTGTTATTGAACTTTAATGAGGTTGTCAGTTCAGCCAACGAATTTCTATATCCGGATGCGCTTAATTTTTTAAAAAAATTAAAATCAATACCAGACGCAGAACTTTATTTACTGACTTTTGGTCAGGATGAATTTCAACAGGCAAAAGTTGAGGCAAGCGGGATTAAACCGTATTTTGCCGAAGTTGCCGATACAATAGAATCTAAACTGGTTTTTTTTGATCAAAATGAGAATCTCCAAAGCGCAATATTTTTGGATAATCGCGGTAAGACAATCGACGAGATTAAAACAAAGTACCCAAAAATTATTACTATATGGATCAAACGGACAAATACTCCTTACGATGATGAGGGTTGTGAACGGACGGATTTCCAGGTGGATTCTCTCAGTGAGGCTTTGAAATATATTTCCGATACAAAAAAATAGTTTTAGCTGCTTACTTTATCCTTAACTTCAAATATATGAGTGAAATAAATCAGGACGTCCATGGTCATCACGTACTTGGCGAAAGCGATGCTAAGGACGGGATCAATCACTTGGACCATAAACTGGATAGAGCTGAGGCGGAGGTTTTTTTTGCTCAGGCAAAAATGCACGGATCGGTTGAGTTTGAAGATGGGCACGGTAAGAACTATACTTTAACTAGGAATTCGGATGCGACATATACTGTCGAAAAGAGAAAAGATGGCGGAGGTTGGTTCTAACAAAAAAATATGATCAAAGAATTTTTAAATCCGGATCGGTTTACTTTAGGGTTGGGTCGTTTAGCGGCAAAAATAACTCCCCGGCCAAACGTTTGGACGGTAATTTCCTTTGTCCCCGCGGTTATCGGGTTTGTTTTGGTCGCTTGGGGAAATATTATCTGGGGGATCATCATGTTTTTTCTGGCAGGGGCGATGGATTCGATTGATGGTGCGGTAGCTCGTTCACAGAACCGCACAACCCACCTGGGCGCATTTTTAGACGGGACCGTTGACCGTTTTATTGATTTTTTATTAATCTTCAGCTTTTTATTTTTAGAGTTGCCGGATTTTTTTATGCCAATTTCCTGGTGGATTGTGATTGCTGTTTATTTTGCCCTGATGCCGACTTTTATCGTGGCTTACGCCAATCATCGCCTGGCAGTTCCAGATCCGACGGAAAAAGTTATCTGGCGCATATTGCACCGAACGGAAATGTACCCATTGTTTGTGATTGCATTGATTATGGCTGTGTTTAGTTTGGATTGGTCAATGTATATTATTGTATTTACTACGATATTTTCTATTATTACAACTTTTCAAACAATCTATCTGACGGTCACAAAATCAAAAAATTATCCCCAACAATAGATCAGAAAAAATGAAAAAGATCAAAATGATCAGAATTGATGAAACTCCGCGAAAGTTTCCCCAACATTCCCTGAAGATTCTCATGGATCCGTCTTCAGAAACGCGCTCGATAGGCAGAGGCAACCAGTTTTCCAAACCGCCGTTTTCGACTTCACCCTTTCCTTTTAATAAGGATCAAAGCAGTAAAGGGCAATCATTTTTAGGATCTAATCAACATATGCATGGAGGAGAACACCCGGAAGGTATCGAAATGCCACCGCATATTATTAATCAATTAATCAGGACTAATGATTTAATTGTGGCTTTCAGCGCGGAACTGGAACAGAGGAAAGTGGCTCGAAATTATATTCAAGAGTTCCAGCATGACAGTTTTAAAATTGGACTGAAGGTTACGGAGGGCATATTCTTGCAGACTATTCAGCCCCATTTGGCCAGTAGGCAGTTTGATTTAGTGTCGATCCATATAGAAAACACCGTAATCACATTAGAGAATTTTGAATCTGAAAGAATCGGATCATCATTTAAAATATCCGCTTTAAAACAAGCCTGCATTGAACTGATCCCTTTGATCAGAGAACTAAAAGAGTATTTTGGGTTGGAATAATTTATGAACCAGAATGTAAAACTGGTGGTATATGTGCCCGTGAGTTATGCTGACCGTGTCCGTGATGCTCTGGCTAAATCCGGAGCCGGCCATGTGGGTAATTACGATTTTTGCAGTTTTTCCAGCAAAGGGATTGGTCGTTTTAGACCCATCAAAGGATCCGATCCGGCAATTGGCAAAATTGGTAAATTGGAAGAAGTTGAAGAAGAGCGGATTGAAGTGCTTTGCCCCCGGGAAAAAGTAAATGCGGTGATAAAGGCAATGATTGAAGCACACCCGTATGAAAAAGTTGCCTATGATGTTTATCCTGTTGAAAATCTGACCTAGCAGCTTAAAATAACTGCTGAAATACGTTATACTAGAGAATAGCAAATTATTCTCTATTTTTGTTGGCATGATTAAATTGTTTACCTATAAATCGCCGATTATTGCCCTGGTATGCATGGGTATATTTTTGTTCATGCAGAATATTACATTTGCGGAAAATGTAGAAGAAAAAAATGTTAATGGTGAATTTGAAAAAGGAACTCTGCTGGTAAAATTTAATCCAGCTGTCAAAGAAGCAATCAACCTTGAAGCGCAAAAAGTTAATCTGCCGAGCGTTAACCATCTCAATGCGAAATACGAGCTGAATTCTATAGAACCGCTGTTTCCAGAAGGGGCAGAAAACCAAGTTTATAAATTGTCTTTTAATTCTGAAAATGATCTACAGATACTGCTGAATGATTTTCAAAATAATGTTTTAGTTGAATTTGCGGAACCGAACTATTCAGTGCAGGCACAAACATTTGCGCCGAATGATCCTTACTTCGCCAATCAATGGAATTTTGAAAAAATTAATGTTCCAGATGCATGGAATTATGATATTACATTGCCGGAGTATGGAGGTGACCCGTCAGTTATTGTGGCTGTACTGGATACCGGTGTAGCTTATGAAAACAATGATACATATATCCAGGCATCGGATTTAGCGGATACAAATTTTGTCAGCGGGTATGATTTTGTTAATAGCGACACGCATCCTAACGATGACAACGGACATGGCACTCACATAACCGGCACTATTGCGCAAAACACCAACAACAGTTTAGGGACCGCCGGTATTGCTTTTAACAGTTCGATTATGCCTGTTAAAGTTCTGAACTCTGAGGGAAACGGCGATATGGCGACAATTGCGCAAGGCATAAATTTTGCTGTTACAAACGGGGCGGATGTTATTAATTTGAGTTTGGGGGGAACAGTTGACTCAGCTGTTTTAAGAGAGGCTATCCAAGATGCTTTTGCTGCCAATGTGGTTATTGTGGCAGCCACCGGGAACAGTAGCACTCCTACCTTATTATATCCTGCAGGTTATGATGAAGTAATCGCGGTCGGTGCAACAGGAGTAAATGATGAAATTGCCAGTTATTCGAATTATGGCACGGGGATTGATCTGGTGGCACCGGGGAATTTGATTTATCAGCAGACATGCAGAGTCATTGGTGAAGGTCTGGGTGATTGTTCATCAGTGCAATATGCATATTTTAATGGGACATCCATGGCTACCCCACACGTATCTGCATCAGTGGCACTTCTTTTAGCATATGGTGTTGATCCTGTAAATATTCAAGTGGCATTACAGGACAATGCTGAAGATTTAGGCAGTATCGGATATGACACCACGTTTGGATATGGCAGGCTTGATATTGGCACCGCCTTCAGTTATGTGGCTGGAGATTCCATGCCGCCCGCTAACCCGGAGATTATGGGATTTGATACTTCAGAAAAATTACATTCGTTAACAAGCGGTGATCGCTATGATTATCTGACTCCGTATTTTGAATGGGAAAGGGCGGTTGATGATATTAACGGGATTGCCGGTTATTATGTTTATTTTGGTACGGATAGAAATGCGGATCCCGTATTAGAAGGAGAGTTTATAGATGATAATTTTTATACCGCAGACAATCTCTCGGGCGAGGATGATATAACATATTACTTAAATCTAAAGACAGAAGACACCAACGGTAATATTGCTTCAAGTGCAAAACAGTTTGTCTATATCATTGATACTGAACCGGATTATATCGTCATTGGTCCGAGTCCCGGCGGTGGACCGCAAGTCCGTGTTTTTGAACAGGATGGAACGCTAGTTTCACAATTCTTCGCATATGGAGAAAGTTTCCGTGGGGGTGTGAATGTAGCGGTTGGTGATCTGGACGGGGACGGAATTGATGAGATCGTGACAGGTGCCGGAATCGGCGGCGGTCCTCAAGTACGGGTGTTTGATTACCGTGGAGTACCAAAATTCACCAACGGATTTTTTGCCTACGCGGATCACGTCCGCAACGGTGTGTATGTGGCTGTCGGCGATTTGAATGGTGACGGCAGAGGAGAAATAGTTACTGGTACTGGCACGGGCTCCGGCCCGCATGTGCGTACTTTTGACCGTTTTGGTAAATCAGTTTTTTCACCCGGATTCTTTGCCTACGCGGATCACGTCCGCAATGGAGTTTATGTAGCATGCGGAGATCTGGACGGCAACGGAAGGGATGAAATTATTACCGGCACTGGCAAAGGTTCCGGTCCGCACGTCCGAACCTTCAACTATATCGGCAATGCAGTTTTTACCCCGGGTTTCTTTCCCTATAATTCTGCATTTCGCGGTGGCGTCAGAGTGGGAGTTGGTGACCTGGACGGCAACGGGCGTGAAGAAATTTTGACCGTTCCTGGAATCGGCGGTGGTCCGCAGGTCAGGGTATTTGACCGTTATGGCAGAGCTAGTGTGACAAATGGATTTTTTGCTTTTGAAAAAAGTTTCAGCGGGGGGTCTTTTGTCGCCGGAGGCGATACTAACCAGGACGGGTTGGATGAAATAATAGTAAGCGTCGGTTCGGGGAGCGCACCATTAATCAGAGTTTTCAATCAAACCGGTGCGACGATTGAAAGCCAGTTCTATGGCTTACCACAGTCTTTTACGAACGGCATTATTATTTCTGCCGGGAGGGTGAAGTAAATGAAACTGAATGTCAGGGGAAAAGTGATTCACGGTGACGGCTTCGGCGCCCCCTTAGGATATCCTACGGCCAATTTGCGTATGCCGAAAAAAACAATCCCCAGCGGTGTTTATGCGGGATACGTAAAGTTTAAAGGGATTAAATATAGAGGACTGGTTGTTATTGGGATGCCTTCGCAAGTTGAAAAAAAACCTAAACTGGAAGTCTATATTCTGGATTTCAGCAAGATGATTTATAATCATTGGCTTTCAGTGCAAATAGTCAAAAAGATCAGGCCGTTAAAAAAATTCAACCGGCGCAATTTATTGTTGAAGACAATTAAAAATGACTGTCAGCAGGCAAGGTTGATACTGGATTTGTAATTTGTTTGCAAAGCTTGTTATTTTACCTAAGTTTAAGTAGTCTTAAAGGTATGAAATGGAAAACGCAGATAATCCGTCTGGAAACCCAGAAACAATTTGAATTGCTGGATTTAACATCCGAAATTGAGAACGAAGTTTATGATTCTGAGATTAAACAGGGAATTTGTATCATTACATCTACGCATGCCACATCGTCGCTGATCATTAATGAAAACGAGTCGGGGCTGAAGGAGGATATTTTAAATAGAATTTTGGCACTGGCACCGGATGGGGAAAATTATCAGCACAACCGTATTGATAACAACGCGCGTGCCCATGTGATTGCCAGTATCTTGGGTACTAGCCTAACATTAACAATTGAAGAAGGAAGGCTAGTCCGTGGTAAATGGCAAAACATCTTTTTTGTGGAACTGGACGGTCCGCGTGCAAATAGGGAGGTCATGATTAAGATATTTGGGGAGAAATAGTTGGTTTTTGTAAATCGTAATTAGTAATATGTAATTCGTAACTAGTAACTCGTAATCAGTAATATGTAATTTGTAAATAGTAATAGTATTAGTTACTTGTTACTAATTACCGATTACCCGTTACCAAACAAAATGAAATCATTTATAAGAAAACTTATTCCAAAATTCGCAATTCAGTATTACCACCGGACATTATCCTTATTGGGAGCTTTGTATTATGGTAACCCATCTCGAAAACTGATTGTAATTGGCATTACCGGAACCAACGGTAAAACAACCACCGTTAATTTTATTTCCCAGTATCTGGAATCCCAGGGTCAGAAAACCGGCCTGGCTTCCACGGTGAATTTTAAGGTTGATAAAAAAGAGTGGCTCAATGACAAGAAAATGACCATGCTCGGCCGTTTTCAAACGCAAAAACTTCTGCGTGATATGGTGCGGGCGGGCTGCGCGTACGCGGTGATCGAAACTTCCTCGCAAGGCGTGGAACAATTCCGCCACGTTAATATCAACTACGACCTACTAGTCTTTACTAATCTCACGCCGGAACATATTGAGGCACACGGCGGTTTTGAAAATTACAGAGATGCCAAAGAAAAACTGTTCGACCATCTGGCAAAGTGCAAGAAGAAAAACATAGATGGAAAACTGATTGATAAGATTATTGTCAGCAATGCAGATGATATGGAGACAGAAAGACTCAGGAGCTTTACTGCTGATAAATTTGTTACCTACGCTCTGGATCACACAGCTGACTATCAGGCGGATGGCCTGGATCTAAGCAGTGGAGCTTCTTTCGCATTGAATGGTGAGCGTATCAGCAGTACATTTATTGCCAAATTCAATGCGTATAATATTTTGGCAAGTATTACCTCGGTAGTCCAACTAGGATTTCCACTATCCGCGCTGGCAAAAGTAAATTTGCAGGGAGTACCGGGTCGGCAGGAGTGGATTACGTCAGAGAGTGGGAGTCAGAAGTTCAAAGTGATGGTGGACTATGCACCGGAGCCGACCAGTCTCGGTTTGTTATATGAAGCGCTAAGTGATATTTCCAGAAACAGTCTGATTCATGTTTTAGGTTCCTGCGGTGGCGGACGGGACAAAGCCCGCCAACCGGTCTTGGGGCAGATGTCCGGTAAAACTGCAGATGTTGTAATAGTCACCAACGAAGATCCTTATGATGATGATCCGATGGAGATAATCAATAATGTCGCCAAAGGTGCAGAAAGTGCCGGTAAAGTATTGAATCAAAATTTATTTACTATCGAAGACCGAAAACAGGCAATCGCCAAGGCTCTGAGTTTAGCCAGTCAGGATGATTTAGTATTAATTACGGGCAAGGGCGCGGAACAGCAGATGGCGGTAGCAAACGGCAGAAAGATTTCCTGGGATGATAGGAAAATTGTGCGTGAATTATTAAGAAAGAATGTATGAACTTTAAGCCTGACAGTCCTAAAAAACAAAACAGTTTCTTTGAAGTCGATGATGTCCGTGTTTATGGAGAACATTCTGGATCATTAAGAGTAGAGGAATTAAAACAATTGGAAATAAAAATAGAGAATATCATGCATATCGTCCGCCATTTTACCGGGCTGAGTGTTGAATCCCGAAGTAAGTTAGTTGGTCAGGAGCTGCAGAACGGAGAACAACGGCAAATTATTGATGATACGTTTGTAAATGCCCAACTGGAATCAACAGGATCAAAGTTTAATGATAAATTGCAGGATCCTGATCAAATAATTCAATTATGTAAAGATCTTATTATTCATTCAGTTCAATCCGGGAAAGACGTAGCATGGGTAAAGGAGACGGGAGGAGATTTTTCCGCGAAACTCCAGGTGGATGTTTCAGCAGAAATGAAAAAACAAATTGGACTTTCTGTCGATGACAAATTAGGAACCGCATCTGTGATCCCGATCACTCCGGAAATTGAAGAAAAGGTTTCCAAACAACAGAGAGGTAAGGGTGAGGCAAAAGATCTTGTGCAAATCAATGTAATTGAAAATATTCCTACTCCTCAAACAGATACTTTGATTATAGAAATTAAAAAACGTGAGGAAAATTCCGCGCCTTACTTATATACCGCATATACAGGGACGCTTGCACCTAGTCTTCCTCGCCCGGAAACGCAATCCGCAGAAGAATTAGAATACAACCAAACATGGTGGAATCGGCACGCATTTATTAAGTAATCGGATTTAAGACCAATAAAAAAACTCCGCTGGTTTTAGTAGCGGAGTGTCTTCAGAAAAGAGCGGTTTGCAGCCGTTTTTCATTTTGCTCGGATCTTGTCCTGGAGGATCAGCCCCTGCAGAAAAAGCTCGAGCGCTTCACCGCCCAGACGGTCCTGGATGGGGATTTCCACTAGGGTGTCGGAAGCGTTTTGGCAGGGGGCAGCCGACTTGTACTTGGGTTTTACTTGGCGAGACATCGGTTTCTCCTCCTGGGTTGAAAGGGCAAAGAAAAAAACCTCTGTTGTAGAGGTTCCGGTTGCATTATCGATTAAACGATATTCTATGTGTTAATGCAGAAAGAGACTCCACAACATTCGGTTGGGTGTTTCTTTGAGCGTTTAACTAGTAGCGTTATCGAATAGTTCATCTTGCGGTAATTTTAAATAAATATATTATATTAGTCAAACTACACTGGCAGTATTATTATTCCTTAATTTTGCTATAATTAATTTATAATGATTAAATAACATAAAAATGGAACAGACTGTTCAAGATTCTCAAATCGATGACAAGCGTTTCAAAGGGTTAAGGAAATTCAACCTGATCATGGGATTTTTTCATCTGGCGCAGGGTATCGCCATGGTCATCTTGAGCAGTGATTTTGCATTACCAATAACTTCAGTATTTGTAGAGTTTAATACACAAACTATGAAGCTAGAGCCGGTTTTGAAGGAAGTATTTCAATTGACAATTGGTCCTTTGATTGCCGGTTTTCTTTTCTTGTCAGCAATTGCCCATTTTATGATATCAATGCCGAGTATTAACCGCTGGTATGTAAAAAATCTCAAAAAAGGCGCAAACTACGCTCGATGGATTGAATATTCTTTCAGTTCATCGCTAATGATCGTAGTAATTGCGATGATAACGGGAATGTACGACGGAGTCAGTCTGATGCTGATGTTCTTTCTCAACGCCATGATGATCCTGTTCGGTTGGGTAATGGAGTTACATAATCAGAGAACGGAAAAAACCAACTGGACTTCTTTCTGGTTCGGTTCGCTGGCCGGAGCTATTCCCTGGGTCGCGATTGCCATATACTTATTCAATGCCGGATCAGAAACCCAAGGACCGCCGACATTTGTGTACTGGATTTTTGTCTCACTATTCCTATTTTTCAATGTCTTTGCCATCAACATGGTTCTGCAATACAAAAAAGTCGGCAAGTGGAAAGATTATCTGTATGGAGAAAGGGCTTATATTATTTTAAGCCTGGTGGCCAAGTCGCTTTTAGCCTGGCAGGTCTGGGCTGGAACGCTCCGACCGGTATAGAAAATTAAAATATCGATAATATTCTTCAATGTGGAATAAGTATATTACGAGAAGGCTGGGCGTGCAGGTTGCTCAGCAGTGGAACTATGGTTTCGGAAAAGCGATGAAAGAGACGTTGGGTCTTTCCATCACCGATACCTTAGTTTATCGTGACGGAAAAAAGACGGAGTATTATGTGAATAAAAAGCAACAGGAGATATACATCCAAGGTCTTTATCTGTTACTTGCGGATAAGAATTTTATCAGGGGTTTTCACAAAAAAGCTCAAAACAGATTGGAAAGAATCTTAATAACTACGAAAAAGGAATTAAATCAGGATCTTTCACTTCTCAATAATCATGAATTGCTGAATTTGTACCAGAAATTTATTCTGCCGAATACCGAGGAATTTTATATCTATATGTGGACAGTTTTCAATATTGGTGAGCCTTTATCCAACGTTGTATTAAATCATTTGAAGAAAAAAAATTCATATCAGACAAAAATTACTGAATATCTTTTAAGTTTTTCTTCTCCCCTCAAACCAAACGATGTAATTAATGAACGTATAGATCTTTTAAAATTAGCGATATTGAGAAAAAAGCTGAAAAGTGCAGATTTTAACCGCCGGCTGAATAATCATGTTCTCAAATACCGGCATATTCCTATGTTTGATTTTGATCACACGCCGTATCATGAAAAACAGTTTACGGAGGAGCTTCTACAAATAAAAAATCCGGAGAAGGAATTAAAAGAAATAAAAAAACATTTCTCGATGCGCGGTCGAGAATTCAAAACGAGACTATTACGGCTGAAGCCGGATGCAAAGCTACGTCAATTACTGGTGTTCATGAAGGAAAACGTCTTTTTGCGTGATTATCGGGATATGATCAGGCAGAAGCTGAACATTGAATTAAGAAAATTTTACCTGGAGATCGGTTCTCGACTTGGATTAACAATCAAACAGACAGCCACATTAACAAATTCTGAAATTGTTGAATACATTAAGTCAGAAAAAAAATTTCCGAAACGGGAAATCCTGGCACGGGAAAAGTTTTATCTGTTGATCCAGAAAAAGGATACGGTGGAAATTTTTTCCGGCAATAAAGCGAGGAGCAAAGCAAAAACAGAGCTGAATGTAATATCACACAGCAGGTTGAAGGAATTAAACGGGGTGGTCGGTTCGATAGGCAGGGCGAAAGGAAAAGTGCAGATAGTTTATACGAATCGAGATTTAGCAAAAGTAAAGAAGGGGGATGTTTTGGTAACCGCGATGACCAGACAAGATTTCGTCCCGGCGATTAGAAAAGCCGTTGCATTGATTACGGATGAGGGAAGTATTACCTGCCACGCGGCAATTATTGCCAGAGAGCTCGAAATACCATGTATTGTCGCTACAAAACATGCAACCCGGGTGCTTAAAGACGGGGATAGAGTGATAGTCGATGCCAGCTCGGAGAAAGGCATTATTAAAATCTGTGGATAACCTGTGAGTTGTGGTTTTAGGGCAGAAAAAAAACATAAAAAACTTAATAAAAACTGAAAAACCATCATCTTTCAGATTACAAAAAAGGCTAATATTAGCAAATATTAAATAATTGGATCATTTTTTAGACAAAATACTTGACAGAACTGAAAAATAGCTGTTAGTATCTATTTATCAACAATCTAATAAAAACACGACTGGAATAGTCTTAACGATTCTTCCTCGCAAACAAATAATGAGGAAGTTGTTTTAAT
>JBAYKW010000009.1 GCA_041664365.1 Patescibacteria group bacterium | reverse complement strand
CGAGGAGTCGAGGCGGGCTGGCTGATGCGCTATCAGCGCCAGACAGCCCCGGACAATAGTGTTACTCAAAAAGAAAGTATTTTAACAAAAATTATTATTATATACGGAGGCGTGCCAGAGTGGTTGAATGGGTCAGTTTCGAAAACTGATAAGCCAGAAATGGCTTCGAGGGTTCAAATCCTTCCGCCTCCGCCAATAATTTTAAAAAAGTTTAAATCTTTATCCCGAACCCTTTAGCGGTGCGGGACCTCCCTCTCCGCCAACTAGACACGGTATCAGAGTGACCCGAGTGCCTCGAACGATAAGTTGGAAGTTTTCAACTAGTAACAAACGAAATATGTTTAATTCAAAAGATAATAGTGAAAATAGTTTTATAACGCAGATATCCGATATTCCACTTCTGGAATACAACCAAATATTTGTAAACAACCTAACGTGGATTGACCGGGGAATCGAAAAGAGTGTTGCTACGTTCGATTTGGTCGTGCGCGATCTTCCAGAAAACTGGAATTTTTACGTATTTGATGGTCTCCAGCGTTTCGTAGATATATTACTTCAGTTCAGATTCGATGATCGGGCTGTCCAATTATTGAAGCGCATGAATCTAATAGATTCTAAAAAATCGGAAGAATATTACAAGGATCTTAAGTTCTCCGGTGAGGTCTTCTCCATGAAAGACGGTACCATCTTCTTCCCAGGAGAACCAATAGTGAGAATCACAGCTCCAATTGTCGAAGCGAATATGCTGACGGCTTTTTTATTGAATGTCTTTAATTATCCAATTCGAGTACTAACCAAGAGCCTGCGAGTAAAATTCGCATCAGGACCAACAACCTTTTTTATCGGTTCTTTAGCTCGCCTGCCAGGCTTTGAACAAGGGTATTATTCCATAAAAGACGCGTATCTATTAGACAGTCCAATTGGTAATCCTTTTTTGTTCAGAAAATTTCCTGAGCTAACCCCTCCTAATACAATTACCAGCAATATAAACCACGCTTTCATAAAATCATTCCCGACCGAAAGACAGGCGTTTCGCTACTTCTTGGATGTGTTGGTAGAGAAAGCAAACTTTTTCTTTGTGATGACAGACACTTATGAGATAAAGAAAGGATTAGCTATATTTATAGAGGAAATTAAAAAGACACCGAACTTGGATAGAAAAAAAATGATGATGACCATCGATAGCGGCGATCTGAAGCAACTTGCGCATTATATGCGTAAAGAATTAGATAAAAACGGCTTGGAAGAAATACGGATTCAGGCTATGGGAGGTCTTGATGAATATAACATCGATGATATGGTAAAAAGTAAAACCCCCATCGACTGCTATGTTTCCGCGACGGCATTAAACAACACTATCGATTGTCCAGTATTAGAGCTCGTATACAAGATGGCTGAATTAAGACATGAGGATGGAATTGTTGAACAGAAAGCCAAATTGACTATAGGGAAAGAGAGTTATCCGGGGCGGAAACAAGTCTTTCGCGTATACGAAGATGGAAAGATTTCACGTGACATAATAGGGCTTGATGGAGAAAACCTTGGTAAACCGCTACTCGAAAAGATTATTGAAAATGGAAAAGTAGTTGCTAAAATCCCAACTATCGAGGAC
Source organism: Patescibacteria group bacterium (assembly GCA_041664365.1). Taxonomy (NCBI): domain Bacteria; species Patescibacteria group bacterium. The sequence continues at coordinate 58,093 of JBAYKW010000009.1, read as the reverse complement.
ACGAAGATGCTACTGAAAAGCGAGGTGCTGACATTGCCAGAATCGTTTAAAACAATTCGCAGTAAAGGAAACCTATACAAAATTAATATTAGCGACAAGCTAAAAATTCTTCTTGATGAAGTTAAAGTAAAACATCTATGAGTATAAGTTAGATATCTTACTTTTAGTGAGATCGGTACAAATTATAATGTCTAGCTAGGCAAATATCATCACCAAGTCGTCAATACAGACAGTAGTAAAGATTGCAAAGGGTTTGGGTATTAGTGTCAATGATTTAATGAAATAGTTTTATGAAACAATATCTAGAATTTGCTAAAAAACTTGCTAGAGAAGCTGAGGAAATAGCTTTGAAGTATTTTAGCTTTGAAGTTGATAGTACTTGGAAAGAAGATAATACTCCGCTAACAAAAGCTGACATCGAAATTAATGATATGGTTATAAAAAGAATAAACGAAACTTATCCAGAACATAGTATCTATGGAGAGGAAATAAGTGATAAAAAAGAAAATTCAAAATATATTTGGGTTTGCGATCCAATCGATGGGACGATGGCTTTTTCTTGTGGCCTACCAATGTTTGTTTTCTCTATTGCTTTAGTAGACCAATCAAATGGTTTACCTATTTTAGGTTTGATAAATGACCCAGTAATGAAAAACATGTATTGGGCATACAAAGGTAGTGGAGCATATAGAAACGGTAAAGAAATATCTGTATCTAAAACTGATACATTTTTAAATACATACTCACTTACTGGTGCTTCAGGAAAAGATGTTGGCTTTTCAAACTTACCGGTCCATAAACTATTAGGTGAGAAGAAATCAAGAGTTATGAAATTTCCCTCTTTTATTTATGGTGCCATTCAAATAGCTAATGGTAAGTTTGTCGCGGGTGCATTTTATGGCAAAAATGGTCATGATGTTGCAGCATTAAAAATTATTACAGAGGAAGCTGGCGGAAAGGTAACTGATTTAGATGGAGAAGAAAGAAGATATGACGAAGACGGCCTTGGCTGTATAATTTCTAATGGACTATTACATAAAGATTTATTAGAAATTGTTCAGTCTGGTAAATTGTAATTTTAAGAAATATCAGACTTAATGGACATAGTAACTATAAGAATTTAAACTTAATTTCCCGCCAATACTTTTAAATAGATATGATTAAAATAATATCTTTCATCATCTTAATAATACTCGGGGTAGCTATCTTTATTTACGGCGGATATGATGACAGCCCCGGTGCACAGCTGATTGGCTTTATCGCAGTTGTTACTGGTGTTATATTTATAATTAAGAGAAAGAATAAATCTTCTGAATCGAAATGATTTTTCTTAAAATAAAATTTATTATTCCAAATTTAGAAAAACCCCGCTAGCTAATCAGCGGTTTTTTGTAAAATTACTAATCCTAGCGAAAAATTTCTTGAGAAGAGATATTTAATTTGTAATATTTTTTCTGGATGCTATAATCAACCATACTTACTTTTTATCCATTTGAAAAACTTAATAACCCAAATAGAAAATGTCGGGAGAAAATGCAATAATAATTTCCAAACTCAATAAATCTTTCAAAAAACTGCAGGTTTTAAAAGGAATTGATTTAACTGTGGGCAAGGGCGAAATATTAGCTTTACTTGGCCCTAACGGTGCAGGCAAGACCACTACTATCCGCATTCTTAGCACTTTACTGAAGCCAGATAGCGGTACGGTAACCATCGGTGGATATGACCTGATCAAACATCCTAACAAAGTGCGCAGTTTGATTGGTCTGACCGGTCAATACGCTGCTGTGGACGAGTTTTTGAGCGGAAAGGAAAATTTAACAATGATGGGTCAGCTTTATCATCTATCCGCGTCAGTTACAAAACAGCGCACTACGGAACTCTTGGCTCACTTCGACCTAACAGAAGCGGCAAACCGACGCGTAAAAACTTATTCCGGTGGTATGCGCCGCCGGTTGGATCTGGCATTGAGTTTGATAGCCACACCACCGATAATTTTTTTGGACGAACCGACTACCGGTCTAGATCCGCGCAGTCGAATTCTGATGTGGGAAATTATCAAAAAACTAACCACGCAGGGTGTAACCATCCTACTGACCACCCAGTATCTCGATGAAGCCGATAAGCTGGCTGACCGCATTGCTGTTCTCGATCAAGGCAAAATCATTGCTGAAGGCACTTCCTTGGAATTGAAGTCACGGGTTGGCACTGAACGGATCGAGGTTATAATTGAGAAGAACAGTGACTATCAACAAGCATTAGCAATTATGGAGACCTCCGGACTGCGGAAAAATATTGAAGAGCGCAGCATCAGTATCCCCACTGAAGGCAGTGTGGCAGAAGTAAAAAAACTTCTGGACAAATTGGCCGAGGCAAAAATAGAAATCGACACCATGTCGGTACACAAACCGACGCTCGATGACGTATTCTTATTCTTCACAGGCCACAGCGCCGAGCAGGAAACAGCAGAAGAAACAACTAATAAAAAATAAATAGATGGAAGAAACAGCAACAAAAAAGCATTCCAATATTCTACTCGCAATCAGCGATACCCGGGTTTTGATTATTCGGAGCCTGAAACACATTATCAAGAATCCCGATCAACTACTCGGCTTAACTATCCAACCGGTAATGTTTATGCTACTTTTTGGTTACGTCTTTGGCGGTGCTATTGATACCGGCGGAACAAAATACATCAACTATCTAGTACCGGGCATTCTGGTACAAATGGCCGCTTTTGGAGCCACTACCACTTCACTAAGTGTCGCTACTGACGTAAAACGTGGAATTATAGATCGTTTCAAATCACTACCAATGGCCAGCTCTGCAGTCATGACCGGTCACGTTGTTGCTGACTTGGTGCGTAATATAGTATCCTCAGTGATTTTGATTGGTGTCGCTCTATTGATGGGCTTCCGACCCGAAGCGACAATTATGCAGTGGGTGACTATTATCGGCATCACACTTTTGTTTACATTTGCCTTCTCATGGTTGTCGGCAGTCTTGGGATTGCTGGCAAAAAGTGTAGAGGCAGTACAGTGGATGACCTTCCTGATTGTTTTCCCTTTAACTTTCGCAAGTGCAGCATTTGTACCTACTGCCAGCATGCCGCATGGTCTACGCGTTTTTGCTGAGAATCAACCGATCACACACATCATCGAAGCTCTGAGGGCTTTGATGCTTGGTACGCCGGTTGGAGACCATGTGTGGATCTCGGTCGTCTGGTTTATTGGCATTATTATTGTAGCTGTACCGATCGCTTCTTACATTTTCAGAAATCGGCAAACGTCATAAAAACTATAAAAAAGAAAATATGGAGAATAAAATCTCAAAATTGATAAAAACCCCGTGAGCTAGACGGCGGTTTTTTATTAAATTACTAACCATGGAAAAATATGATCACAAATATATTTGTTAACTTACCAACTAAAGATCTGGGAAAATCCGTAGCTTTTTTTGAAAAACTCGGATTTACGATCAACCCCCAGTTCACCGACAAAAACGCCGCTTGCGTAGTTTTCGGCAAAAATATTTATGCCATGATTTTGACGGAAGAAAAATTCAAAGAGTTCACCAATAAAGAAATTACGGATAGCACCGTGTCCGCTGAAGCAATCCTTGCGCTGAGCATTGAAAGTAAAGACAAAGTGGACAAATTCATGGAAAAGGCACTGGCCGCCGGCGCAATAGAGCCGAGAAAACCGGAAGTTTACGACTTTATGTACGGACGTGGTTTTGAAGATTTGGACGGGCACCTATGGGAAATCTTCTGGATGGATCCAAATCACGTAGAAAAATAAATGGCGTAATCCAATGCGATTCACGTCAATTGGCCTAAATTAATTATTATCTATAAAAAATACTATGAAAAAATGGTTCATTTTGAATCCAAATAAGTGTAGAGTGTTACTATGAACTTAATAAACTAACATCAAAAAATATGCAAAAAATCACACCTCACTTATGGTTTGACCGAGAAGTAAAAGAGGCAGCTAAATTGTACACTTCACTATTTCCAGATTCAGAAGTTATTAAAGTATCTACTCTCCATAATACGCCGTCAGGAGACGTGGATGTTGTAAATTTCAAAATCTTAGGGTATGAATTCCAGGCAATTAGCGCTGGGCCTTTATTCAAATTTAATCCCTCAATATCCTTTATGGTTAATTTTGATCCGTCTCAGGATAAAGATGCTAAGATGAGAATCGACGCAGTATGGAACAAACTTGTGGAAGGCGGGAAGGTTTTGATGCCGCTCGACAAATATCCTTTTAGTGAACACTACGGTTGGGTGGAAGACCGGTACGGCTTATCTTGGCAGCTGATCTTGACCAATCCTGACGGAGAAAAGCGACCACCAATTATTCCATCGCTAATGTTCGTCGGTGATGTGTATGGCAAGGCGGAAGAAGCAACCAACAATTATCTTGCGGTATTCAATAATTCAAAACGGGGGGCACTGGAACGCTACGGTAAAAACAATCCACCTGACAAAGAAGATTCCATTATGTTTACCGACTTTATGTTGGAAGGCCAATGGTTTGTCGCAATGGATAGTGCGCGTGAGCATAAATTCGCGTTCAACGAGGCAATTTCTCTTATCGTAAACTGCGAGAATCAAAAAGAAATTGATTACTACTGGGAAAAACTCTCGGCCGACCCAAATGCGGAACAATGCGGATGGCTTAAAGATAAATACGGAGTTTCCTGGCAAATAGTCCCAAAAATCCTCAGCGAGATGATGAGTAAAGGGACACCGAAACAGGTTGCCCACGTCACAGAAGCTTTCCTTAAAATGAAGAAGTTCAACATCGCTCAATTGGAAGAAGCATATAAATAATTAAAACAAAAAAATGAAAAAGCCAATTACCGTACGGACAAACGTAAATACTTCGACAGCAAAAGCATGGGAATATTGGAATAAACCTGAACATATTATTCACTGGGCTTTTGCTTCTGATGATTGGGAAGCTCCGGAAGCAGAAAATGATCTACGAATAGGCGGGGCATTTAAAACTGTCATGTCAGCAAAGGATAAAAGTAACAGCTTTGATTTTTCCGGCACTTATTCAAACGTCAAAGAGTATGAATTAATTGAGTATGATATGAGCGATGGCCGTCACGTGAAAATTGAATTTCAGGAAACACCATCGGGAACGGAAATTATCCAAACCTTCGATCCAGAAAATGAAAACTCAGAAGAATTACAACGCAGCGGTTGGCAAGCGATCATAGACAACTTTAAGAAATATGTTGAAAGTAATAATTAGAAATCTAAAAGAGTAATTAACATTTAACGAAAAAATTATGAAAAAGCAATTGGGAAAATACGTTGATGGATTCGTAATCCCCATTCCAAAAAAGAACACGGCGCAATACACAAAAATGGCTCGTGAAGCAAGCAAGGTATGGAAAAAATTCGGGGCGCTTGATTATAAAGAGTGCGTCCTTGAAAATGTGAAACCGGATAAATTCCTCATCCTAACATTTCCAAAGATGGCAAAAGCTAAACCAGGCGAGACAGTGTGGTTTTCCTATATAGTTTATAAATCACGCGCTCACCGCGATGCAGTCAATAAAAAGGTGATGGCATATTTCGCAAAAAAGTATGATGAAAATTCGGAAATGCCGTTCGACATGAAGCGTTTTTCCTACGGCGGATTCAAAGTGGTTGTAGGTTCATAATTAACCATAATGTAAGCGGAACGTGGACTGACCTGTCCGCCGTACAAGTTTTGGAAGGAGGGTTAGCTCGCGTTCCGCTTTACATTACTCCGCCAAGATTAAAAAATACCTGCTAGAAAGGCAGGTATTTTTTATTTCATTGATGAGAAAATATTATATTCTAGAATTATTGACTATCAACAGTATCATTAACCTCCGTCGGATCGGTTGGTTTACCTAATTTAAAGATTTTAATAATGCCCCATGCGATAAGCAGATAAACAAAGGCAGCAACCAAGGTTGACCATTCAAAGTAAGCGGTCGTCTCGACTCCTTCCGCCGTAGAAGCACCAAAGACGTTCATAAATGGACCGGCAAATGGCGAGCTTATACCGTAGATCATTTTAGTAAATCCCGCATCGGGATTTGCTCCAAGTATCCTCATTACAAAACGAAAGGCCAAAACAATTTCTATAAATCCTAAAAGATACCAAATAACTTGATAGGCGTGAAATAATGTTTTCTTTTGCTTATATTCTTTAGCTGCGCCCGGTGCAACACCAACTGTTTGTTCCGTCTTTGTTGACTCACTCGTCGGTGTTGAAGTCGACGTAGTAACTGTTTGAGCAGCTTGAGTTGGTCCGACAGAACTACTCTTTCTTATTGTCTGTTCGGAATTGGCATCGGAGACCTTTGTTAATTCTTCCTGACTGCGTGATGAGCTTAAATTTGGATCCATATTATTTTTGGGTTAGATTGGCACCGATCGAGCAGTGCGCCCCTTTAAATTAGGGACCTAAATTAAGCGTACTCCCTAAGCTAGTATATAGCAATTAATTATGTAATTAAGCCAATTTAGCATGTTTTAAGTTCAATCCTATTTATTATTTTCTGATAAACAATGCTCCATCATTTTGACAGTATTTTTAATTTATTAAATTTGTTATAATGAGTTTCTGAGAGGAATCAGCATTATCTGCATATCTTTAATCGTTATAATAGTAAACTTTCAATGCCAAGTAAAAACAAATTTTTCCGAATAATTTTTTTTATTGCCGCCGCTCTAGTATTACGTTTTGTAATCGTAAATCAGGTTTTGGAAGCTACTGAAGCATGGTGGATACAAACGATTGCTATCATTTTAATTTTTGGAATTGGGATCGGTTACATTTTCCGCGGTACGGCAAAAGTGATTGAAGAAACTACTGAAGTTTTAAAAGACCGGACAAAATTGGCCGGCGGGTTTTTACAGGCATTCGGAACCGCTTTCCCGGATATGGTAATCGGCATAGTGGCAGCATTTATTTCCCTGCAAATTCGGGACACAAATTATGTGCGGGCGATTAATCTGGCGATCATTGCCGCCTCCACCACTTTCGGTTCTAATATTTATAATATTCTGCATGCAACCTGGTGTGTTTATCGGCAAAATTTAGCAAACCTGAAACACAAAGCAGTATTTATGTTCCCGCGGATAAAAGCCGGCGGACTTGTCAGACCACTAAATGAACATAACATCAAACCGTCAATTAAAGAAATGGACGGGGCGATTCGTGTTTTAACAGCTCTAACAATGTTGACTGCATTTGTCGCAGTAAGCATGGTTTTGTTTGGACAAGTTAAAGATGGAAACGAGACAATCCACGGCGACCTATACCAGTTAGTTTTACCGGTCGGAATCGCTCTGTTTTTATTCTGCGTCGCAGTTCTATATCGTTTTCGTAAAAGCGAGCTCCCCGACTCACCGGATAAAATAATTGTCGACGAAAAACAATACTATGACCACCAAAAAACAGCCAGAATTATTTTTGACCTGATACTTTCGGGTGTTGCTATATTATTTGCAGCAGAAAGTATGATTAAAGCGATGGAAGTTTTTTCACAGTTAACCCATATCCCCTTTGTCGTAACCGGCATTCTGGCCGGGTTGATCGGCTGTTTTGGTGAAATGCTGGTTGTCCATAATTTTTCCGTAAATCCGAAAGGCAGAATCGGTGATGCCATCGTCGGCGTAGCTATGGATAATATCGTAACAACCTTAGGCGCGGCAATTGTGGCAATTATGGGTGGTATCTTTTTGGGCGGAAATTCACTGATCTTAATTTTTATCATCATTCTGACTGCTAATACTCTACTTCTTGAGCAGATTTCCAAACTAAAGAACAGCTTGTAGGTTATTAGATAAAATCTTAAGATATAATTGATGTGGATATTACAAGGCTACTAATAGAACCGTCTGAAATTGAAGATCAAATTTGATTAATTAATGCTCCGAAATGATTACAATAAAGGAAATAAACAGCCCTGCCGAGGTAAAAGAATTCGTTAAGTTCCCCTGGCGCATTTACCGGGATGATGCTTATTGGGTTGCGCCTCTGATCCGGGACCAGATAAACTTTTTCAATCCGGAAAAAAATCCGTTCTACCAACATTCCCGCGTACAACTGATTATGGCATACGAAAACGGCCGGCCAGTCGGGAGGCTTAGTGTGCATGAGAATACACTCCATGTAAAAAGACACGAGGAGCCGGTTGGTTTTTTTGGTTTTTTTGAATGTGTGAATGATTACACAGTCGCCAAGGCGATGTTTGACTACGCTAAAAAGTGGCTGAAAGAAAAAAATTACTGCATAATGCGCGGACCCGCCAATTTTACGATCAACGGTGAGTATGCATTACTCGTTGACGGATTTGATCAATCGCCGATGATTATGATGACCTACAATCCGCCCTATTACTCAAAACTTTTGGAACAATACGGTTTTATCTCCGCTCAGGATATGTATGCCTTCAGCAAAAGCTGTATTGAACCTCTGCCCGCCAACGTCCTTTCTATGGCTTCCGAGGTTGAAAAGAATTATCCCGATCTGGTAGTCAGAAAAGCCGATTTGTCTGACCTGAAGAATGAAATTAAAATAGTTCACCAGATTTATGCCCAGGCTTGGGATAAAAACTGGGGCGCGACACCGATGAGCGAAGATGAAATATTAAAACTGGCCGATGACCTTAAACATATCCTTGATCCTGACATTGCATTTATTATGGAGTACCGCGGACAGCCAATCGGATTTTCCCTGTCCATTCCAAATGCCAATGAAGCACTAAAAAGCGCTAATGGACGACTGTTCCCGCTGGGACTGCTAAAAATCCTCTGGAAGAAAAGACAAATAAAGACTTTCCGTGTTCTGGTGATGGGTGTTTTAGAAGAACACCGTCACCTGGGTTTCGACACTGTGTTCTATAAAAAAACTTGGGAGCAGACGAAGAAAAAGGGTTACCAGTGGGCGGAAATGTCTTTGATTAACGAATCCAATATCCCTATGCGCCGTGTGCTAGAATGGCTGGGCGCAAAAATATACAAAACCTACCGGATGTATGATAGCCATTTGTAAATCAGATAAAAGAATATAAATTTCTTCCGTATAAATTGGTAAAAAAATAAAGCGGGTTGTCGGAGTAACCGATGCTCGCTTTTTTGTATGACTTCAGCAGTATTGTAATTAATGGTAAAATACAGGAACGATTCAAATATGCCATCAATAAATAAAAAAACAATCATGGACATCGTAAAACTTTCTAAAGATCTGATGTATAAACAAACACGGAAGAATAAAGCTCCCGCCTGGGTACTGACTGAAATTGCAATCAAAAAAGGTAAAGAACTTTCCAGGAAGCATCACGCGGACGAAAAACTGGTGTTAACCGCACTATATCTGGCTCACACAGTTTTCAGCCCGGAATGGCAAGGTAAAATCCAAAAAAACCACCCAAAATTAAGTGCGGAATTTGCTAAAAAATATCTGATCAAATGGGATGTTAATAAGACCGATCAAGGAATTATTCTGAACTCAATTCAGGCACATCATAATCACAATCCCGTAAAATCAAAAGTAGCTGAAGTAGTAAAAAACGCCGAATGCTTCAAGTTTGTTACCACTGAAGGCGCATTAATGTGGCTGCACGAATTGGGTACGCGTCAAATTCCCTATGAGAAAGCGGTAGACAGGGTAATGATTAAGATGAATCATAAAAAGAGCCTGCTGACTTTGGATGATTGTATTAAAGAAGCTGATAATAATTGCAAAAAAATACTGAAGATTTTCAACCGAAAGTCATAAATCCCCTTTGTTAATATTTGACGTTATGTTAATCAAATAATACAATTAATACGGGTGAACATTTATTAATGAGCGTAATTCTATGAAAAAACTGGCGCTAATATTTGGTGCAATCACAATTGCTCTTTTTTGTTTAGTGGCGGGAAATTGGTATTATGCTAAGTTAGAACATGCCGGAAAAGAAACAATTACTGAAAGTGATGCCATTGAAACAATAAAGAATCAATTTTTGGAATTAAGTGATTACCCGAGTGACACCCTACCGCCACGATCAATTAAACTTGAAAAGGCCAATAATGGCTGGCATGTGGCATTTATCCAGGAAGGTTCAGGCAGGCCTATTATTTCAGCAACCTGTTTTTTTGTAGATGATCAGCGGAACGTCACAAACAGAAAAACATATCAACCCACAATTGAAGGAGGTATGTCTGCAGATTTCTCCGTAAAAGAATGCATGCTGATTGATAATGAGGTGGCTGAAGAAAATAATAATGACTGCAAACTGGAATCATGCCACGGCATGGAATATGAATGCGGAGATAATCCGCCCGAAGCCTGTGACATGATGTATTCTATTGGAGATAAATGTCTGCAATACGCGGAATGCGGGACAGTGAATGGAATATGCCAGCAAATAGATAACCCACAGTTTACACAATGCAAAAATTGCGTGCAGAATTGCATTGACGCAAACGGTGATAACAGCGCTAACCTCTTTGAATGCGAAAGCAATTGTAAATAAAATAATAATTAATAAAAAATCTTTATGAAAAAACTTGCAGTAGTTGCATTTGGCGGAAATGCTCTTTTAAGGGGCGATCAGAAAGGCACTATTGAAGAGCAGGAAAAAAATGCGCTCGATGCGTGTGAACGTCTTTTGTTGTTGATCAATCACGGATATAACGTGGTGCTAACGCATGGCAATGGCCCGCAGGTCGGCAATATTCTCCTGGCTAATTCCGCGGGAAAGCAAATTCATGATTTGCCGGAAATGCCATTGGATATTTGCGTGGCCTATTCTCAGGGGTTTATCGGATACATCCTGGAACAACAATTGCGCAATGTTTTGCGCGCGCATGAACTGGACCGGGATATCATTACAATCATCACCCAGGTTTTAGTCGATAAAGAAGATGTAGCATTCGAAGAACCAACCAAGCCGATCGGACCTTTTTACAAAAAAGAAGAGGCGGATAAAATCGCCGCTGAAACCGGTGCCATATTCAAAGAAGATCCGCGCGGACGAGGGTTTAGAAAAGTAGTCGCCTCTCCTAAACCGCTGGTAATCGGGAACCAGCGTTCCATAGAAAAACTGGCGCGGGACGGTCAGATTGTTATCGCTGTCGGTGGTGGAGGCATACCGACCTACTACGTTTCAAAAGATAAAATGCAGGGTATTGATGCCGTGATTGATAAAGATCAGGCATCCGCTCTACTGGCGGGCAATATCAGCGCGGATAAGTTGTTTATTCTCACTGATGTACCAAAAGTGTGCATTAATTATAATACCCCTCAGGAAAAAGTCATTGACCGCATGAGTGTAAAACAGGCCAAGCAGTACCTTGAGGAAGGACAGTTTGCGGAAGGCTCCATGGCTCCCAAAATCCGGGCGGCAATCTATTTTGTTAAACATACCAGTCGCGACGCAATCATTACCTCGCCTGAAGCACTGGGTATAGATGACGGCGGTACCAGAGTCTCAATCGTCTAAATAAACACCCGATAAAATAATCCTGCATGGAAAAAAAATACGATGTTATTGTTATCGGGGGAGGCGCATCAGGAATGATGGCCGCCGGCCGCGCCGCTGAGCGCGGACGGCGGGTTTTATTGTTGGAAAAAAATAGTCAGCTGGGGATGAAGCTGGCACTGACCGGTGGCGGGCGGTGCAACATCTGTAATGCCCAAGAAAACCACAAAATTCTGCTGAAGAAGTACGGCAGTGCGGAAAGATTTCTTTACTCTCCCTTCTCGCAGTTCGGCGTAAAAGACACTTTTGATTTTTTCACGGGGCTCGGACTACCGCTCAAGGTAGAAGCCAACCAGCGAGCCTTCCCAAAAACGGAAAATGCCACTGATGTCATTCGCGCCCTGGAACGCTATATGAAAAAACACGGGGTCACTGTGCAAACAAACAGTAAGGTTGATAATTTCATTGTCGAGAATAATCAAATTGAAGGGATAAAGGTTGATGGCCGCGTAATTTCTGCTAGAACTTACATTTTGGCAACGGGCGGAAAATCCCATCCTGAAACCGGTTCCACTGGAGACGGTTTTCTTTGGCTGTCAAAACTCGGATGTAAAGTGGCCGAACCGACACCTACTATTGTTCCGCTGGCAGTACAGGATAAATGGATAAAAAAATTGGCCGGCGTGGCGCTGGATGATGCTAAAATCACATTTTTTACAGACGGAAAAAAGGCTTTTTCAATAAAAGGCCGAGTCCTTTGCACCCATTTCGGCATATCCGGACCGATAATCCTTAATTCATCGGGTAAAGTGGCAGATTTGCTGTACGATGGTAAAGTAACCGCTGGCATCGATCTGTACCCGCACATAGATCTTGGAAAACTGGATAAGCATATTACGGCAATCTTTGACGAAAATAAAAACAAAGCTCTGGTTAATGTGATTAAATCGATTGTTCCACCGGGAACCGGGCCGGTAATTCTGTCGCTGCTACCTCAAATTGATCCGGAAAAAAAAGTACACAGCATCAGCAAGTCGGAACGCAAGCAATTGGTTAATTTATTAAAATCATTACCACTCACTATTACAAGATTAATGGGACTGGAGCGCGCGGTCGTTGTTGACGGCGGTTTATCGATCCGGGAGGTTGAAGCCAGAACAATGCAGTCAAGAAAATACAACAATTTGTATGTAACCGGTGACCTGCTCCACATATCCCGGCCGTCCGGCGGATATTCCCTACAGCTCTGCTGGACAACTGCTTGGGTTGCGGGTAGTAATGCTTAATAATTAGATAATTAACTAAAGAAAAATATATGCCCAAAAAATATTTTTCACTTATAAGTATCTTGCTTGTTGCCTTTTTTGCAACTGGCTGTACGAAAAAAACCGAGCAAGTACAAAACCAAAATATAAACGTGAATGCTGTATCAGTCCTGAATGAAAACGTAAATACTGATACAGAAACAGATAAAGATAAGCTTTGTGGCTGGGTCGACGAATCAGATGTTATCATCAAGGTGAATTTCGCCGACGGCGTGGTTAAGGATGCTTCTTATGAAGTGGGTTTTTATTCCAGCCCAATCATATCAAAAATGCGCGTGGCCCGTTCAGGATGTGATTATCGCACCGGTTTCAATTATGAGGAATTAGAAAATGACGGCGCTGTACAGATGGGCGTACGCGGATATACAGACAGTGTTCGAAGACAAATTGTTGGAGAGCCGATCAGTGTTATCTTGGGCGCCGACGGAAAACCGGATATCGGATCATACATTGAAGTAACAATTATCGACTGAGTTTTGACTTCAATATTACTTTAATCTAAAAAATCTGCTTTATTACACAATACTCCTGACAAGGTGTATAATATTTGAAGCTATATGAATACTTTAATCTTATACAAATCAAAATGGGGAACCACTAAGCAATATGCTGAATGGGTTCATGAAGCATATCCGGAATCGGATATTGCAAATATTGACGATTTTGATTCAAAAAACCTGATCAATTATGATACAATCGTAATCGGTGGCAGAACCTATATGGGCAGGATTCAGATCGGAAAATTTCTTGTTAGCAATTGGAATATGCTAAAAGAAAAAGCAGTATATTTATTTTCCGTCGGTTTAGTCCACCCCGATAAAAAAGAAAGTAAACTATCTTTTGAAATGATACCGGAAGATATTAGAAACTCATTAGCCGGATACATAAAAATTCCCGGAATGGTGGACCATAAAAAATTAAATTATCTGCAAAAATCTCTGGCCAAAAAACATGATAATCAACCGGAAAATGTAAACAAGGAAGCAATCCAGCCGATAATTGATTTTCTGACAAGAGGCTCTGAATAACAAAAATGTATAATGAAAATCGATGCCATGAAACTGGATGCTCAACTGATATATTCAAGTATCATAATTTTTGCCCTATGCACTATCATCGCCCATATTTTTTCAACATCGGGCTATAACTGGCAAAATCATTCACTGAGCCAACTAGCAGCACAAAATTATTCCCTCGCTTGGATCATGCAGATGGGTTTTTTTAGTTTCGGCATATTATTTACAGCCGGTGCATTACTAATGATTAAAAACAGTAGGAAGGTACGAGTTACCGACATACTAATAGTATTTTACGGTATATCCGTATTACTCTGCGGAATATTTTCATCAAGACCCTTTGCTGAGGGCATACCATATTCGGAAATAGAATCTGGTTTGCATTTTGCATTTGCGGTTTCAACTGGAATGTTCTTAAACTTAAGTGTATTCTCCTCTATTCTGACATCAAAAAGTATAAATGAAAGGCTTTTCCATGGCGCATTTTTAATGACTATTTTCGCCAGTTCCCTGTTCGTCATTTTAATCAGAGACGGATATCTGGATGCTTCGATGGGCTTATTACAAAGAATCATCTTTTTTACCGGTGTAATTTGGCTGTTTATATTTTTTCTGAAAAGGGATAAAATAGAATCAGGTAATAAATCACAACATATATGAGTAATCGGTACTGGACAAAGGCCCACGCGCATTATTCAAGGCAGGATTGGATTAATAAACCCTCAATTTTTTCGGAATTTGCTATCCAGTACTTTCCCAAAACTGGGAAAATACTTGATTTAGGCGCGGGTCAGGGACAGGACAGCCGCTTTTTCGCCGAAAACGGGCTAGATGTTGTATCAACGGATTTTGAAGATTTCGCATTAGGTCTGAACGAAACAAATATCCCTGCACATCTGAAAAAAAAGATTAAAGTCGAGGAAGTGGATTTATCGAAAAAACTGCCATATATTAACCAGGAATTTGACGTAGTCTATTCTCATCTAGCCCTGCATTATTTTGATACAGCTACCACAAAAGAAATATTCAAAGAAATAAAGCGGGTCTTAAAAATCGGCGGAATAATCGCCTTCATGGTTAATTCAACCAGTGACCCGGAATATCAGACCGGCACGCTGATTGAAAAAGATTTTTTTGCCATGGAAAAAAATATTAATATGCGTTTTTTTAATGTTGATACGGTAAAAGAATTTACCAAAGATTTTAAAACAATTTCAGTAGACAATTTAGGAGAATCCTACAAAGACAGTGCAGTAGGAATCCATAATATGATCCGCTATATCGGGAAAAAAGTTGAGTAACCGAGAATTTAAACCAGCAGATATATTAAAAAGAAAAAAAGAGCTTGTTCAATCTAAAGCTCTTACCGTTATTCGTACCTATGACACTTTTGAAAACGAATCAGGGAAGAAAGATGTTTCATTATGCGAAAATTCTTCGGGAGAAAAGTTTATTCTTCGCATCGGAGAAACAAGGCCAGCCCAATTCTTCCCCGAAGGATACCTGGGCGAATTTTTAATTATCCCAAAACTGATCGCGCAGGACAATATCGGCATCCCTTTTGAGCTAGAAGAATTTTTGGAAGGTATACTGGCCAGTGAAATAAATTCTGAAATTGCTGGCGAGGGAAAAATCGAACCGAAATTACAGGAAAAATTATTATCTGCGTTTTGGGAATTCCAGACGATAGGAAAAGAAGTTAATCTGGAACAGAGTTTTTCTATGCACAAACAATCACCGGAAGATGAATCTTCCTCTACGGGTTATAAAAACAGAACGCGTTTCATAGATAAATTTGTTCCATTACGCGTAGGCGAAAATTCATTTTCACCCGGTCATAATATTTCCCATACAATGGAAGCCATAAAAGGAAGGCTAGTAATAATTAACAATAAATTATCGGGAAAAAACGCGAAATTATTGAAAAATTATGCTGAAATTGAAAAGGTGATTTATCAATACCAGGATTTCTGGAATAAGGGATATCCTTCCAAATGGAAATTTTCTTTGGATAATATAATTATTACCGAAAACGGCAAAGTAGGCCTGATCGACAATGCTAAAATCGGACTTAGATATTTTGGTTATGATCTGGGCTGGTTAATCTGGCCATTATGGGTGACAATGAAAACAGAATCCTACCGGAAAATAAATGAACAACTAAAATACCTTGATGATTTCAGCCACAAAATTGCCGAAACAGCACCAAAGGATTATAGTGTAATGGATTTTAACAAATACTTCTGGCTGATGATTTTGGAGAGAATCATCGGCATGTATTTCGATGTCGTAAGTAACACTAAACACTTAGAGCGATGGGCAATCGGACCAAGAGGAAACCGCGGGCGTACAGAAAAATATCTTTTCTTTTTAGAGACATTACTAAATCATGCGCTAACAAAAATTAAATGAAGCAAGGCGATTTCTCCGAATATGTCGTCCATGATCTACTGGGCCGGATAGAAGGTATAACCGCACGCGCGATGTTCGGCGGATACGGACTTTATCTTGATGGCACAATTTTTGGCATCATCGCTGATGATCAAATCTATTTTAAAACCGACGAAAACTCTCAAGTTAGATATGAACAGCTCGGCAGCAAACCATTTACCTATGCCAAGGGTAAAGCTAAATCGGTTACTATGTCATACTGGGAATTACCGGCGGAAATAATGGACGATCCAAATGAACTGCGCCAATGGGTGATAGAATCAAGCGCAATAAGTAAAATATTATGAAAAAATCATTAAAATATTTTTTTAATAAAAATTGTATAGACGGTAAAAAAAAGATTATTATTAGCATAGATCTTGATAATACTTTAGTTATCAGAAAAAAAGGCTCAAACTATATCAATCCGAGGATAAAAAAAATAATAAAAATATTGATTAAAAATAGAAAGATTAATCTAGTGCCAAATACAGGTAGAGATTTGGTTGGTTTTAGCGCTTTTCAGAATGGTGGTCTAAATATAAAAAATGGAGTCTTTGGATCAGGTAGCCTGATTATGAATAATGGCCATATTTTTTTTAATCAAAAAAGTAATATTAACCCATTTATTATAAAATTATTTATAGATGCAGTGAGTAGTGGCATTTTACCATTTATTGATCTATCCCATGCTGGTGGCAGAATAATTTATTATGGTCATAGCGCAGATAAATATTATAATCTTTTTTTCTCTCAAAATCCCAGAGATTGGTGTCATAAAAAATATTCTGTTATTAAGCATGTGAGGGATTATGACAGTAAAAAATTGAATAAAGTATTTAGAGTTGAGTTCCCTCTGATAAAATCGGACAGTGCACATGAAAAATTATTTAATCATATATCCATCAAAGATTCTGATAGTATAAAGTATTTATATAAATTACTAGGTACAAAAAGTGGAAAGATATTTGAAGATTACTCTTTAAAAAATAAAAAATATTTCAATAATCACTATAGTAGTGAAGATATTATTTTTGCTAGATTTGGTAAGAATTTTGATTTTGTTAACAAAGGTGCCGGCTTAAAAATTTGGTTAAAAAAATCATCAATTATGTTTCAGGATTGTACTATAATTCACGTCGGAGATAAGGATGTGGGTTTAATTAATGATACCCTAATTAAAGATGATTTACCCAATGCCTTGATAGTTATGGTTGGTAAAAAATACAATTTGGATAATCCAGTTGTTGATTTACATTTACGTGGAAACACCGAAAAATTATTATTAGATTTTTTTGTAGAATTAAGCAAAATATTAGTAAAATAATATGATTAAAAATATCATTATCGATTGGTCCGGAGTAATTAATGATAATACCAGAAATGTCTATCAGGCGGTTCTGATAATCTTCAAAAATCATGGCGTCAATCCGATTTCGTATGAAGAATTCAGACAGCAGTGGCAACAACCTTATATGCTGTTCTATAACCGGTTCATGCCATATCTAACACATGAAAAAGAACAAATAGAATATACAGAAGCAATCGCCAGTCAGCCGGAACCATCCGCTTACCCAGGAATAGTTACAATTTTAAAAAAAGCTAAAGCGCAGGCAAAAAAAATTGTAATCCTGAGTGGCGACCCGACCGAACATGTTGAAAAAGAGATTATAAGATATGGATTGGAAGATGTCTTTACCGATAAATACACGCTTGTCCACGACAAGTCGATCGTTATTAAAGAAATCATGGACAAATACAGCTTCAAAGCGGATGAAACGATTTTTATCGGCGATACTAGGCATGAAGTGGAAAGTGGCAAGTCAGCTAGAGTCCAGACAGCCGCGGTAACCTGGGGTATCGACACGGAAGAAAAACTGAAAACAGTCTTCCCCGATTTTATCATCCACAATATCAAAGAATTAAAATCTTTAATCAATGACAATTAATAAAGAATGGCATTTAAAAAACACAATGCCAAAAAATCCTACCTTTGAAGAACGGATAATCTGGCACAAGGGCCACAGTAAAAATTGTTCCTGTCGGCCAGAAAAATTTCCCAAAAAACTGGCGGAAGAAATGAAAAAACGGGGCATTAAATAAGCCCCTTTTTGCTTGACATGGGCAAATAATTTATATAAGGTAATATACTCACCTTATTCTTTAAGGTGTGTTTGCTCTTGAAAACAATCGGCTTTTCGCCGTTTACAATAGAGTCCGACCACCGTCCATTGCCCGAACCCTTTTTCCGAGGAGTGTGACCAAATGGCCAGACGACGCAGAATCGTGATTTTGGGAGCCGCCGGACGCGACTTCCACAACTTCAACACCGTCTTCCGGAACGACCCCAACTCCGAGGTCGTCGCCTTCACTGCCACGCAGATCCCGGACATCGCCGGACGCAAATATCCGGTCGAACTCGCCGGTGGACTGTACCCGGCGGGCATCCCCATCGTGGAAGAAGAAGAACTAAAGGCTCTGATCAGCGATTGTGGAATCGATGAGGTGGTCTTCTCCTACTCCGACGTAACTCACCGGCATGTGGCGCATCTTGCCGCGATGGCCAATGTGCTCGGCGCCGATTTCCGGCTGCTGAGCCATCCCAGCACCATGCTCAGGAGCAGCAAGCCGGTGATCAGCATCTGCGCGGTACGCACGGGCTGCGGGAAGTCACAGGTCAGTCGTTACATCGCGGACTTGCTGCGACACGCCGGCTATCGTATCGTTTCCGTCCGGCATCCCATGCCCTACGGTGACTTGGCGAAGCAGGCGGTGCAGCGCTTCGCCGCGCTCGAAGACCTGACGAAGCACGAATGCACTATCGAGGAGATGGAAGAGTACGAGCCCCATATCGCTGCGGGCGGCGTGATCTACGCCGGCGTGGACTACGAGGAAATCCTCCGCCAGGCGGAACAGGAAGCGGACGTCATCCTCTGGGATGGCGGCAACAACGACACGCCTTTTTACCGTCCCAACCTGCACATCGTGGTGGCGGATCCCCTGCGTGTTGGCGACGAGCTGAACTATTACCCGGGGTTCGACAACCTGCTCATGGCGGACATCGTCATCATCGGCAAGCAGAGCACGGCCAACCCGGAGTGCATTGCCAAGCTCGAGCAGACAATCAGGGAGCACAATCCTTTCGCATCGATCGTAAACGATCTGTCGCCGGTGACCGTGGAAGATCCCGAATCCATCCGCGGCAAGCGCGTACTGGTCGTCGAGGACGGCCCCACTACCACCCACGGCGGAGTGGCTACCGGGGCCGGTACCGTGGCTGCGCAGAACGCCGGAGCGATCATTGTTGATCCCCGTCCGTTCCTGCAAGGCAGTCTGCTGGAAACGTTCGAGAAATACCCAAACATCGGCTGTCTGCTGCCCGCCATGGGCTATGGTGAAGAGCAGGTTGACGATCTGTATCAGACCATCGCCGTCGCGGTGGAGGAAAACGCGATCGACTGTGTAGTGGTCGGTACTCCGATCAACCTCCGCCGCGTGCTCAAGTACATTCCCATTCCCTTCGTGCAGGTCACCTACGGTTTCAAGGAGGCACACTTAGCGATTCTGGACGGAATCGTTCTCGACATGGTCAGGAAGCGGACCGCACCAAGGATTCCGTAACAGATCAGCACCCCCCGGCGCAATACCAATTTCTAAGGTAAAGCGCCATTTTTTATTCCAGTTGATGCAATTGATTATTTCTGCTAAAATGTCAAAATCAAATATATGTCTATTATTGAAGTAAAAGATTTAGTAAAGAAATTCAGAACCCCAGACAAAAAAGGAGATCTTGTTGCGGTTAACGGGATTTCTTTTTCCGTGGAAAAAGGGGAGGTTTTTGGTCTGCTCGGACCGAACGGCGCGGGCAAAACAACGACCTTGGAAATTATTGAAGGTCTGCAGGATCCCACTGGCGGAGAAACACTGATTAAAGGAATAAACACACATAAAGAACTAAGTAAAGTAAAAAACCTGATCGGCATCCAACTGCAGTCTTCCGCTTATTATGAATTTCTCAAACTGGGTGAAATCCTGGAGCTGTTCGGAACTTTTTATCACAAGGCGATTGACCCGGATAAATTATTAGACATAGTTCAATTGAGAGATAAGAAGAAAGCCCTGATTAAACAGCTCTCCGGCGGACAGCAACAGCGGTTCTCAATCTGTGCCGCTTTGGTGAACGACCCGGAAGTGGTATTTCTGGATGAGCCGACTACCGGACTGGATCCGCAGGCGCGACGTTCCATGTGGGAATTTATCAAAAAAATCAATGAGCAAGGAAAAACTGTTGTTATCACAACGCACTATATGGAAGAAGCGGAATATTTATGCAACAGAGTAGGTATTATGGATATGGGTAAAATTGTTTCACTTGATACACCAAAAAATTTAATCAGAAATTTGCATTCTTCCGCGCGTATTAATTTCTATGCAGATGAGCAGTTTAATATTGATTCATTAAAATCCGTGGATGGAATTCTGGAAGTAAAAAATGATTCTGAACACAAATATTATCTGAAGGTAACGCACAGCAATGAGGTACTGCCAAAGCTCTATAAGTGGGCGGAGCAAAATAATGTCTTCATGCAGGAGTTGGAAGTAGTGACTGCCGGACTGGAAGACGTATTTATCGAACTAACCGGAAAGAAACTAAGAGACTAATATGTTCAAACTAATCTGGTCCAATATTAAAATGACTTTCCGCGACAAGCAGGCAGTTTTCTGGTCGCTGGCCTTTCCCCTGATGTTCATCATTATTTTTGGCCTGTTTGATTTCACTAAAATGGGCAACGCCAATTATATCATTTTTGATCGGGCAAATTCTGAACTTTCTCAGCAGTTTCAGAAAGGCATAGAAGAAATTGAATTCCTGAAAAAAATAGACTCTCCGGAAAATCTGGATTTAGCAAAAGAACAACTGCAAGCCGGCGATGTTAATATTATTATTGTAATCCCGGACAGCTTTTCCGGCGCTATACCTGCTTTAGACCAGCAAATACAGGGCAATATTGAACAAACGACCCCCTCGCCGATTGAAGTGTATTACGATGAATCCAACATCACAGTTAATCAGTTAGCACTTAGCGTAGTTGATAAATTTGTGGACCAGATGAATATGGGCATCGCTAATACACCGAAAATTTTCAGTTATACGACAGAGAGCATCCTGTCTAAAGAGGTTAAATACATTGATATCATCATGCCCGGAATTCTGGCTATGGCAATTATGATGTCAGCGGTGATTGGTATTTCCACGGGGATAAGCCAATACCGTGAGAGAAAACTTTTGAAACGACTTTCCGCGACTCCGCTTAAAGTCCGAAACTTTTTAATCGCTGAAGTGACTTCCTATCTTTTCTTAAACCTGATTCAGATTTCTTTAATCATTCTCGTTGCACAGCAAGTATTTGACGTTAATGTTTATGGAAACATTTTCTTGATCTACGGTGTATGTATCGTCGGCAGTTTAATATTTTTAAATCTTGGTTTTGCGGTAGCCGGTTACGCCAAAAATACCAAGACGGCTGAATCACTTTCTCAAGTAGTAACGATGCCGATGATGTTTTTCTCCGGAGTTTTCTTTTCACCAGAAGCCTTACCGACAGTTGTAGGCAAAGTTGTAAAATTCCTTCCGCTGACGCCGATGATTGAAGCGCTAAGAGCAATCTCTGTTAATGGTGAATCGCTCAAAGACATTTGGACACAGCTTGCTTTTATGGGTGGCTGGATTATTTTATCATTCCTGATCGCCTGGAAAACATTTAAATTCAAAGACTGAATTAGGATATAGTTGAATGCCCCTGCGGGGGCATTTTTTGTTTTTTCAATTTTTTCTCATTCATATCTATATCCTTTACAAAATACCTGCTTGTGCTATGGTGGCGATAACTGATTGCTGGACGATCCAGTAGGTTGGGAGGACTTCAACCTCGGGAGATCATTGCTATGGCGACATGGCTCCGAATTGAGAAGAAGCATAAAGGAAAAACGGCAGGTGCCGTTCTGCAGGAGAACGGAACTCCATTCGTACCGGCCGAGCATCGCCTAGTTATCATCTACGGGAAGGATCACGACGCTGTTGCGCTCGCCGTGGATGATGTCATTATGTCGTCGGACGTCGCTCTCTGTCTCCTTGATCTGCCGGAATCTCTCCGGAAATCCATCTGAACACCACCTCGAAAGAGGCAAGGATGCATGCCAAAAAGCTGCATCCGTTTTTTTATCCGAATAATTCGCTCATTTTAGCAATATTATTTCGATTTTGATTAATGGATGCAGAAGCATTTTACAATAAATTTAGCTAATATTAGCTACAAATTATTATATACTGATTGTCAAATTATGACATTACATGTCATTATAAGACACATAGGTACAAATCATCTCTTGACTTTTTCGTTGCATTATGCTAAAATAAGATATATAAATTAGAGTAAAAAACAAAAGAATTTCCAGATAAATGGAGCAATTACTGACTCTCAAAGAAGTTACGGAAATCCTGCGCGTCAGCGAAAGGACAATTTATCGTTATATTGATTCTGGGGAGTTAAGAGCGATTAAGATTGGGCAGTGGCGTTTTAGCCAGGAAGATCTTAATCGTTTTATTTTCAGCAAAAAAACAAACAAATAATGCGTAATAAGAATAATAATTTAGAATTGGTCCGACAAATTGTGCGGGATTCCAGAAAAAGGAAGAATGTCCCCTCTTTATTGGCGTTCGTACTGATCTCGCTTTTTGCAACATTAACTGTGCTTATTTATGCCAATGTGGCTTTGAAATCAGAAACAGCAGAATCGATTAAGTTTGTATTTCGGCCATTGGTTGTTGGTGATGTCATAATACGCACAGTCCCAACTGTATGCACCGGCTGGGAAAATTATGATTCAGCTAAGGATATCGATTTGCTTGGTTCATCATCAGTGGATAAATTTAATAAAAATAATTCTGCTTTTTATACTAACAGTCAGCTGAAAGATCTGGGGGATGTTGCTCAGTATGAGCTGGCTACTTCTAAACTTATTTGTACTGGATTTAATCTGGCAGAAAATATTCCTCCAGAAGCAGTTGAAATCTTAGGAACCGTAACATTCTCATTTGCTGCTGATACATATGAAGGCAATGAAGATATTGTAGTATTTTCGTATTCTATTGATGGCGGAGAAAGCTGGACTTCCCTCGATTCTTTCGCCTTGCTTGATCAAATGAGCAATGAGACAAATGAGGGTTTTTGGACATATCCGGTTGCCGATCTAGCAAAAGTTTTAAATAACGACAGCTTTCAAATAAGAGTTGAATATGTTTCCGAGCCAACCGCTAAATCAACGACAGCATACGTCGATGGTATTGCTTTGGACATACAATATTTACAAGATAAAAAAAATAATGGGGAATTCGCAGAAATATCGATTACAGATGATACCGGGGTACCTTCACAAACCACACCGGTTGTTACAGTTGAAGTTGAAAAGAATTCAACTTTCGCATTCTTAGGTGTGCCAACAAAAAAAAGAGAGATTAAATCAATCCAGTTGACTCATCCGGATGGATCCGTTGCTGAGCCTGAAACAAAAATAGAAAAAAAAGAAATAAACGGGATAAAACATGAAGAATATAGCATTCAAGCGGATAACTTTGATAAACCGGGTGTATATAAAGCAACTTTTGCGATTGAAGAAGACGGCGTAATTGAAGAAAAAATAAAAGAATTCGCTTGGGGAGTTTTGTCATTAAATACTTCCAAGTCTGTATATATCCCCGATGAGACTGCCAATCTTAGCATTAGCGCATACAACAGAGAGGGAAATTTTGTTTGTGATGCTGATCTTTCTATTCAAATAACTGACCCGAAAGGAAAATTAGCAACCCTAACAACCAATGACGGAATTTTTCGCTCACCTAATTGCGGACCGAGAATTATAACAAACAACGCGGATTATATTACCAGCATTGATAACCTGATTGCCGGCAGATACGTTCTAAATCTTACTGGCACAATCGATGGTGAATCATACAGTACAACCGAAAGTTTTTTAGTGGAAAAAAATATTCCCTTTGACATTACTCGTATTGCGCCAAGCAGAGTTTATCCGATTGCAGAATATGAAGTATTTCTGGAAATAGTACCAGATGAAGATTATTTTGGTACGGTTATTGAATTGGTCCCTAATCTAATTGAGATTGCAGCAATCAACGAAAATGGTTTAATTTCAACCGTCGATGAAAAAAATAATGCTATCAACTGGCAAGTGGATTGGAAAAAAGGTGAAGCTTATACTCTATCTTACAAATTTGAATCACCCGCCCTGGTTGATTATCATTTTCAAGTAGGCCCAGTTTCATTTAATAATTATAATAGCACTGACGACAGAGCGGACCCACTTGCCGCAACAGCTATCTGGACCGAACAAAGGCCTTGGCAAATTGAGACTGACAGCATCGCTGAAAAGACCCATAAATCATACCAGGATAACGGCGGTGTCAATCAAGTCGAAATCGTTAATGAAAAACAGCTGCGTCTTCGTGAAAAAGATGGCAAGTTTAATGACCGGTTCTTTCCAATAGAAAATTTCTATCAAGATTCGTCCAATAACTGGCATACAATAGAAACAAGTCTTGATATTATTGATCGGGGAGACAGTAGCGTATCATTTAATATAAATGGCAGGCCGCTTGTACTGAGGCCAGCCGTTGTGATTGATGGAAATACACAGTTAATAAATAATCTGCCGGTCAACATTCGCTCACAATTACAGATGCGCCTGGAAGTACAAAAAATAGATCAGGGTAATAAATGGTCGCATATCTTTTTCCGATTGCCGGAAATCGAGGCTATTGAGTTTTTGGTTGAAGCAGATAATCATGCAGTAACAAACGCGAATCCAACATCATTAGTTATCGATGAACAGTTATTATTAGATTTTTCTGATCTAGTACAATCCGGATTCGATGTTTCGGTTACGCCAACAAAAATCCGAATAACTAATCTAAAAGACGGTTGGAACACGCTTGACCCGACTGATACATTTTATTCCACAGCTGCAGCGGATGGGCAAATATCCTATGACGGAACTACCTATACAACTACTGCGTCAGCAACGACATCCGTCATTTCTATAAATGATGGATCTCCAAGTCTCCCAATAACAACCGCTTATAGCTATCTTTCATTTGATACATCTAGCTTGGCAGATACTGCCACTATCTCCGCGTCAGATGTTAATATTTATGCAGATTCATTTACAAAAACAAAAGCTCTTGATACAACCTATAGTGTTCAGTATTACTCCGGGATTAATGCTATTGGCGCCGCACTGGATAATTCAGATTGGGGTGTATGTACAACAAGTCAAAGCACCCTAAATTGGGCGAACACCGCCGGATGGAAATCACAATCATTGACAAGCCCTGACTCAAATGTAAGTAAAACAGGTGACACCGATTTCAGGCTGACACCAAATTGGTCTGTCGGCGCTGGACAATTTAAAACAGCGACCATGCGTCAGACTGAATATGCTGATACAACCTCCGATCCGTATCTGGACGTAACCTACACCACGGGTATTTCTGTTTCCGGCAATGTGTATAATGAGAATTCATCTACTGCCCTCACGGAGTGCGATGGCTCAACCAATATGGTCAGCCTGCGGGTGCAAAGTACAACGTACAATACAACCTGCGCGGATGCAAACGGCGCGTTTACTTTTACAGGAGTAGCTGCTCCATCAGGCGATGAAGCGATGATTATCTGGATTGAAGGTCAAATTCCGGACGGTGCAACAGTGAATCTGTATTCCGGCACGGGGGATGTGACCGGGATAACTGTGCAGGAAAACTCCTTAACAATTCATAATGATTCGGCTTCGTTAAGTATTTCTAATGCCAACTTGGATGTTTACGATAATGGTGATGATGATGATATTAATTACACTGTAACAACGAATGCTCTTACCGTGGAAGACGGCCATCGTGTGCTAATCAAAACTAATGAGAGTTACACTCCCGCCGGTACCATCACCACTTCTCCCGCCGCCACACAGAGCGCCATGGATGGCGACATATATCTGGAGACTGGTGCGAGTTTAACTATGGGCACTAATGCTCTTTCGATTGGTGGAGATTTTACCACAGCAGGCACAGTGACTATTTCACTCTCAGCAACACAAACCACGACTTTCACTGGAACCACAACTGGATTCGCTATTGAAGCAGAAGATGCTTTCCAGAATTTGATATTCAACGGATCCGGCGGAGGCTGGGATTTTGATCAGAATGCCACCGTCAGTGGGGACATTACCATGACCGCCGGCACGCTTTCCGGCACGGATAATATTGCTGTCAGCGGAGGTGATTTTTCCGGTACCTCTGGTGATGTAAATATGTCCGGCGGAACTGTAACTCTCTCCGGTACTGGGTATATCGGTGCAAATGTAAATTGGGATTTTAGCGCACTGACAATTTCCGGAGATACTACAACAACAGGAAGCGCCTACTTTTTTACAAATGGTACTCTCACCATAAGCGGTAGTAGTGAACTAACTATTGATACTGGCGACATGATTTGGTCTACTTCCGCAGGAACTGTAAGTATTACCGGCATTCTAAATGGTGGAGGCTCTCTCCAAATATCCAATTCAAACCTCGGTACCGGAGGAACTTTATCAGTTGATATTCTCTTCTTACCACCGAGTGGCACAATCACTGTACCAGCCAGGACATATGGCGGTGATGTATCAATTCAAAATGACGGGACAGCACAATTTTCTGCTGGCACTTTTGTTTTTTCAGGTAATCTTATTCTTGATAATGGTGAACCAGCTGAATCGGCGACACTTGATGCCGCGACCAACGATCCGACGGTAACAATCGCCGGAGATTTAGACAATACTGTCGCCGACGGTTCAACAACACTCCAGTTTGGTGCCGGTACGTGGACTGTTGCCGGAAATGTTGATTTGACTGGCATTACTTCTGTAACCTATGACACGAGCAGTACGATAGTGATGACCGGTACGGGAAATTTGTCCGGCGGTGGTAATACACTTTACAATCTTACAATCGACGGTAGCGGAAATACGGTTACCGCTACCACAAATGCCACTGTCGCAAATACTCTTACCGTCGGTGGTGCGGCGGATGCGAACAACGACACACTATCAATCAATACCGGCATAAGTGTTACTTCAGCGACCACCGGTACCGTAGCTTTGATCGGCAGCGGCACAGACAGCATTGTCGGCGCCGGAACACTGGTACTCAAAAATTCCAATCTAGCAACGAGCGGCGCGATATCCTCGATAGTACGCTTCGACGTAACAAACGGCGGTATTACCATGCCGGCTAGAACATACGGCGGTACAGTTGAAGCTTATAATAACTCAGCACTAACTCCACAAACTGTCACAATTGGTGCCGGTACGCATAATATTTCCGGTTCACTTAATCTTCTAGCAAGCAACGCTACACCTATTACACTCGACGGCGGATCGACTAACCCAACTGTAAATATTACAGGCGACCTGGACTATACCGGAGGTGGCGCCGGTACCGAAACACTCGTGACCGGAAATGCGATTTGGACAATAGGAGGGAATGTGGACCTGACCGGCGGATCAACCACTATTACAAGCGGCCATACTTTGAAAATGAACGGCTCTTCGAAATCAATTACGTCAGCTGCGGTTACGCTACAGAATTTTGAAATATCCGGCGGATCAACCACTCAAGTGGCCGCCTTAGATATAAACGGTACATTCACAGTGAGTAGTGGTGGTTTCTCACAAGCAGCAAATCACAATCTCAATATTGCCGGTAATTTTACTTTATCAACCGGCACAACATTTACTCCGGCATCCGGATCCGGTCTTTTAATTCTTGACGGTGATCTCACTCTGAATGACGCGACTAGCCCGAAGCAAAATTTGGGTAATGTCCACATCGGCACTTCTCCGGATACTACCGACCTTGCCAGCGATTTTGCTGCTACAAGCCTGACTGTGAATAGTGGTGATGTTTTTAACACTAACGGTTATGATGTAGATATAAATACGGGGGGCATTTCCATTACTGGTACCTTTGATGCGACAGACGACGTCGAAACAGATGAAACAACTATTAACTGTGCGGGTAGTTTCAGTATCAACAGCGGAGCAACATTTACAACTGATCAATCCACCTTGATCATGGATGCTGGGTCGGGTACTTCTGATCTCATCACCGACGGTGCTTTCTCACTTTACAACCTCACCATCGCTGACGGTGGCGGAACACTGACTGTAGAGGTTGAAGACGCACTGGATGTTAATAACAACGTTACTATCACGGGTGGAAATCTGGACGGTACAACCGGCGAGGGTAATGCCATAACGGTCGGTGGCAGTTGGGACAACGACGACACTTATACGGCGCAGGGTAACACCGTAACATTTGATGCGCCATCCGGTACAAAAACAATTGACGCCGACGGCACCGGCACCGATGCATTTTATGACCTAACTTTTAACGACGCTGTCGGATCGGCGCACTGGGATCTGACCGGCACTTTGGATGTGGATAGGAATTTCTCCTTGGTTGGAGGTACAGTAGATAATTCAGCCGGCAATTACAACATTAATATCGGAGGCGGCTGGGATAACGATGACGACTATATCCGCGGGACAGAGACTGTTACATTTGATGCGGCTTCCGGCACGAACCTGATTGATGCGGATGGGACGGGCAATCAAGATTTCTATCACGTGATTATGAATGACAATGGTGGTACAGCGACTTGGCAACTGACCACTAATTGGGATTGGATTGACGGTAACTTCACCCTGTCAGACGGGACGTTCGATTTCAACAATTTCTATTTATATATCAACGGAAATTTCAATAAAACCAACGGCGCCCTTCAAATGAACCAGGCTTCGGATTACATACTGGCCTTCGGTACTTTCACAATTTCAGGAGCGGATGGAACCAATGCATTTTCATACGGCACAATCCATGTTCAGGATGATTTTACCATTTCAGGTGATAATACTTTTGTTTTCGGCGGGGCCGGCGGTCCGCGACTTGTCTTCAGCGGAATTAAGGATCCGACTATTTCAATCACCGGCGCCAATAATGTTATCGGATCCAGTACTTACGGTGCCTACTTTGATATTGCATTTGCAAATCCCACTAACACTCTGACATTCCTGACTAATGTAAATGCAGGACATTGCCGACCACAAGAAGGGAGATTTGTAATCAACGGACAGAGCCTCAGGTGTGACGGAGTATATTACAACTATGCCGGCGCTGGGATTGATATGGCCAGCGGGTCAGTAGTAGTCGGCAGAGAATCATACTCCGGTGGAACCTATAGCCCATTCTGGTATGAAGCGGGAGCGACTGAAAATATTTCCGGCGGAACAATCCAGGTTTATGGTTCCGCTCACGCCACTTATGGCACGGCCTATTTTGCCAATGGTTCAAATTTCACCCCCACCGGTGGCACTTTTCAATTAATGGGCACGGCCACCGCCTCAATCTACATTGCGGAAGTTGATGTTGCCGATTTCAATTTCTGGAATCTGACCATAGGAAATTCCAGTACTAAAACTGTGAGTATACATACTAGCTCGGCCACGCCGGTTGATATTGATGGCGACCTGACAATCAGTACAAGCGCCACATTTGACACCAATACTGAACCGATTGAAGTTGCGGGTAGTTGGGCAAACAGCGGAACTTTTACTGCAGACAGTGGAGCCGTCACATTAAACGGATCTGCCACTCAAACCATGTCCGGTACGATGACAAGTACTTCGGCATTCTATGATTTAACCATCACAAATAGCTCCGGCACTTTTACCGGATGCGACACAGCCTTTACCCCCGGAGTGGATTTTGCTGCCGCTGCAACTGCAACCAATAACTACACTATCACAACCGGCAATGTAAAAGTGGAATACAATTCCGGTTCGACATATACATTTAACAATATTAACTGGGCGGGTACAGCCGGCAATGAAATAATTTTCCGTAATTCTAATCTAACTTCCGGCACCTGGCTTTTGGTTGTGACAGGAACGCAGACTGACGTTTCATACGTCAGTGTCGCACGATCCGACGCAACCGGCGGTGACACGATAGTAGCGTCAAACGGAACAAATATAAATTGTAGTAACAATGTGGAATGGATTTTTTCCACCTTTTCTGTTGCCGGCAATCTATATAACGTGAACACCTCTACCGCTTTGACTGAGTGCGACGGTTCCACAAACATGGTTAATCTGCGTGTACAAAGTACGACCTATCAAACATTCTGCGATGATTTAACAGGTGCTTATACATTTTCTGCGGTGACGACCCCCACCACAAACGAAGCGATGATTATCTGGATTGAAGGTCAAACGCCGGACGGGACAACCGTAAATAAATATTCCGGCTCGGGCAATGTCACCGGGATAATTCTGGAAGAAAACGCTCTTACAATTCAAAATGACTCCGCTGTTGCAGTGTCTAATACTGATCTTGATACATACGATAACGGCAATGATGACGATATTATTTATACTGTTACCACTAGCAATCTCACTGTTGAAGACACACACCGGATTAAGATCAAAACAAATGAAAACTTTACACCGGGCGGAACAGTAACTACTTCCCCTTCCGCAACACAGACTGATATGGATGGTGATATTTATCTGGAAACCGGAGCAACTTTAAATATGGCGGCTAATGCCCTTTCCGTCGGCGGTGATTTCAGCACAGCCGGCACTATCACTCTGACACTTTCAGCGGGACAGACAACTACTTTTACTGCATCTGGTGGTGCGACTTATTCTATCGAAGCAGAAGATGCCTGGCAAAACATAATAATCAATGGCGGAGCGACTGCTGATTGGGGATTTGATGCCGGCGCAACTGTCAGTGGCAATCTCACTCTGACTTCCGGAGAAATCAACCTAGCCGGAATATCAGCTTTTGCGGGCGATGTCGCTATCGCAGCCGACGGGTTATTTGATACTGTTAAATTCTCAGACTACAATTTTTCTGTCGGCGGATCGTGGGATAACGACGGCAACTATGCTGGTTGGGAAAGTATTGCAACTTTTAACGCCACATCCGGGACTGAAACAATTGACGGGGATGGCATCACGTCAGAAAAATTTTCCAATATTGTCTTCGATGATGGCGGCGGAGGTGCTACTTGGGATCTCACTGCTGCGATCACAACCGGCAATCTGACTATTACGGGCGGAACATTGAATGCCAATGGATATGGTATCGGTGTAACCGACAACTGGGATAATGATGATACCTTTGTTCATGGCAATAACCTGGTAACTTTTAACGGCGCCCTAATAACCTTCATTATTGACGCGGATGGCACTGGAACAGATACATTTTATGACGTATTACTGAACGGGGCAGCAAGTGCGGAATGGGATCTTACTACCGACATGACAGTTGAAAATGATCTCACAATACTAACCAGCACTTTCGATATAGGAAATTTCACCTTATACGTCGGCGGTGATCTCACCAACAGTTACCGTCTGATTGAAAACAGCGGTCATGTCGTTATGAACGGCGGGGTCGGCACTCACATGATCGACACATCCGAAGCGGATTCGGCTGAATATGCTGATTTTTATGATCTG
Source organism: Patescibacteria group bacterium (assembly GCA_041664365.1). Taxonomy (NCBI): domain Bacteria; species Patescibacteria group bacterium. The sequence continues at coordinate 26,214 of JBAYKW010000009.1, read as the reverse complement.
GCTTTTAGTGACGGCGGGGCGGGTGCAACTTATAAATCATATTATCCTCTGGATTTGGACGGCAGTTTAACAATCCCTGGCGGCTCTCTAGATATGGAAGAGGCACAAACATATTACTTAACATCTTCCACAACAAACGCAGTTAGTAATAATAGCCGAATCAAGACGGTTGATCCGGCCGGAACAGCTGACAGCAGTTCAGTATGTGACGATGTTAATACAGATCGATCATACCAATATTGTGTCCTTTTACCGGGAGCATCAAGTTCTGCTTGGGGTTTGGAACCTTCAACTATCCAACAGAGGGGTTATATGCTAAGCGACAATCAGGGAATGTCTGGAACATATGCGGCCGGAACATGGACTGTCAATGCCACTGCAAATCAAACAACAGGACAAATGTTATATTCTAGTTACCGTCTTTACGCCAGATTGTGGAAAGCATCAACTGCTCTCGGCAATGCAACCGCCATCACAGGATGGGATTATGCAACAGTTACTACTAATGCAACCAGTGATGTTACGGTTACCTTCAGCGGAGTCGGTGAAACAACATTGACCGACGAAGTATTGTATGTAGAGTTTGCTGCATATTTTCGTGGTACAGTAATTGATCTTGGATCCGGGAGTGGAACAACAATGTCACTAACGGTAAATGAAGGCGGGACAAAACAGAAGATCACTACTCCATCCTTCGCACCGCAGATTAATGTCGCCGGGAACTGGGACAATGATGATATTTTCTACCACACGGGCGGCACGGTAGTGTTTGATCCTATCTCCGGAACAAAAACAATCAATTCCACCGGTGCAACGGAAGATGATTTCTATAATGTCATAATTAATGACGGTGTTGCCACCTCAACTGTGCAGCTCGCTGGGACAAACATTCAGGTTGATAATAATTTTACTCTTACAGAAGGCTCCTTTGATTTGAATAATCTGGACGCGCTGATTACCGGAAATTTCGAAAAAACAGCCGGCAATCTACTCATGGATCAGGGAGGCGACCATATCAATGTGAGTGGTAACTTTACCGTATCAGGAGACGGCGGATCTTCCGCCCTGCAATATGGATCGATTGTAGTCGGTGGAGATGTTTCGATCTCCAACAACAACGTCTTTCAGATGGGTAATAATACCGGCTACCCCGTTTTCTCTATGTATGGCGCCGTTAGTAAAACCATAACTGTCAGCGGTACCGGAAACTATTTCGGTAACACCACTGCTATCGGTGAATTTGATATTGATAAAACTGGCGGGGCAGTAGTTAATGTCGGATCAGATCTGGATATTTGGAATCTGGTGCATAATACCGGTGGTTTAAATATTGACAGTAACTATACAGTTGATGCTGACGGACAGTATGTCGGTTTTGGTGGAGTACTGACGATGACTAACGGCACTTTAAGTGTCGGTAGCGACAATCTCGCCCCTTCATCACTTGCCAATTTCTATGTGGCCAGTGGTTGGACTGAGGCCATCTCCGCTGGCACAATTGAAGTCGATGGCATTGGGCACGCCACCAATGAGGCAGTCTACTTCGCCAACGGATCCAACTTCACCCCCACTGGCGGTACATTTAAAATGATCGGCAATGATAATTCCACAATTGAAGTAGCGGAAGTAACCGACGGGGATTTCAATTTCTATAATTTAACCATCGGTGATGGCACAAATACCAAAACTGTAGATATTGACGCGGCATCAGCTACGGCAATTGATATTAATGATACATTAATTGATACTAATGCGACTTTCGATACAAACAGCGAGCCAGTTTATGTTGGAGGAAATTGGAATAACAACGGTACTTTCACCGCAGACAGCGGAACAGTAACCTTTAATGGTAGTGATACTGATAATACCATCGATGCCGGCACCGGTTCCTTCTATAACATTGCTTTCGTCGGTGCTGACGGTTCCGGCACATGGACTTTTCAGAATGACAACGCTTCAGTTACGAATGGGATTAATGTTAATGTAGATGATATTATATTTATCAATACTGGAATTAATGTTACTTGGACCGGATCATCTTTCACACTTGACGGGACGATAGATGGTTCAGGAACATTAATTATTGATTCTACTACAGTGATACCTACCACAGGAACAATATCAGCAACCGTCAGATTTGATGCAACGAACGGCAACACCGGTGTAATCCCGGCCAGAACTTATGGATCAACTGTTGAACCATACAATAGTTCTTCCGTCTCAGCACGCACTATTGTACTTGGCACAGCTGGATCACAAACAATCACAGTTAGTGGTTGGTTATATCCAATGGCAGAAGGTACGCAAAACGTTACACTCAGCGCTACTGATTATAATCCGGCTATTAATATAGTAAAATCTCTTGATTTTACCGGCACAGGTGGCGGGTCAGAAATAGTCCAATCAGGTACAGGGGCTTGGAGTATTGGTGGAATCGTAGATTTCACTGATGGGACTTATACCGCAACAACCGGGAACACACTTCGAATGAATGGCTCTTCAAAAACTATTACCTCCGCAGGTCAGACACTTCAGAATTTTGCAGTATACGGCGGAGGCACAACATCAGTCGGTGCGTTGGATATTAATGGCACATTTACAGTATCTGCTGGTGCATTTACCCAGGCAGCAGACGCTGATCTGCATGTGGCTGGAGATTTCACACTGGGATTTGGCACAACATTTATAGCTGCATCTGGAACCGGAAAACTATATCTGGATGGTGATCTAACACTCACAGATAATACTGCAGTCAAGCAAGATTTGGGTGATTTAAATATCGGTACCTCGCCGGACACCACAGACCTTGCTAGTGATATTTTCGCCAAAGGAATTACCGTCAATTCCGGCGATGTATTGAATTCACACGGATATGATATAATCGTCGGCGTATACGGTCTAAATGTAATCGGCACTATGGACCTAACTGATGATGTAGAGACAGATAATACATTCATTACCACTGATGGTGATGTTACTTATGCAGCCGGATCCTCGGTAACAGAAGACCAGTCAACTATTACTTTCGATGCGGCAACCGGTACAGACAATATATTCAACTCCGGCACGCAGAATTTTTATAACCTAGTGATCAATGGCGCTGGTCTGATTGTGGAAGTGGAAGACCCAATCTTTGTTTATAATGATTTAACAATCACAAGCGGAACTCTGGATGTAGTGTTCGGTGAAAACAATCAAATCAACGTGTCCGGCGACTGGACAAATAATGGCACCTTTACCGCGCAGAGCGGAACTGTATTATTGAATGGTTCCTCAACACAAAACATGTCCGGTACTATGACTGGAACATCCAAGTTTTATAACCTTACAATCAGTAACAGCTCCGGTAGTTATTCCGGGTGCAGTACATCCTTTACGGCCGGGATAGATTTTGCTGCCGACGCAGCTATCTCCGGTACTTACACCATCACGACCGGCGATGCAAAAGTTGAATACAATTCCGGTTCAACCTACACAGCAAATAATATAAACTGGGATGGCGGAGCGTACGGTGATGAAATTATTTTCCGTAACTCCAATCTGACATCCGGTACTTGGCTCCTGGAAGTCGGCGGTACACAAACCGCGGTAAAATATGTAGATGTCGGGAGGTCTGATGCATCCGGTGCCGACGCGATTGATGCCAGACACATTTCCAACGTAGATTGCAGTAATACTACCAATTGGCAATTTGATTCAATTACCCTTAGTATCTCCGATACCACAATCGGATTTGGTGACTTAACTTCCGCCAATGCCAGATTTGCCAACGGAGCAGCAACCGGATCCGACAGTAAAGTTGTCGCTCATACAATTACCGCTTACACCGCAGCTGATAACGGATATCTTTTAACCTACAACGGTCCGCTATTAACCAGTGGTTCCGATACCATCACCGCTGCCACAATTACCAACGATGATGATGGTGCCGCAGGCACTGAGCAATTTGCTTTGGGGATTACAACTGCCGGAGACTGCACAATCAATGCCGACTACAATGCTAACAGCCCTGCTGAATACAAATATGTAGCGAGTACCACAACCACTCTTTGTTCCGAGACAGTACCGACTGCAGTCGAGGTGATCAGCGCATACTATATTGCCAATATCGGAAGTGAAACAGAAGCGGGAAGTTATTCAACAGATATAACTTATATTATGACCGCTACCTTCTAGAACATATCTTTACTATTGCAATCAAAATTTCATTGTGCTAAGATATCAAACCAACATGATATTGACTTTTTGTGCTTGGTCTGATATAATATAGGCACAAAGGTGAAAAATTATTGACTATTAACCCTTTGAATAACATGATAAAAAAATTAGGAATATATCTGCTGATTTTTTCTTTAACCTTTATTTACTTTCCGATCAGAACGGCAAATGCGGCTAATCTGACAAAAATTACCGATACGCTTTCTACGTTGACATCAAATGTTCTCGCAAACCATACAATTACATTTGTGACACCAACTGGTGTTGAAGCCAATGCTGACACAATTACAATTGATTTAACTGATTTTACTATTGGTACCGTAGATTATACTGATATCGATCTGGCAGTTGACGGTGATGCCAACTGTAATGGTGCTTGGACCGATAAAACACTTGCTGCGGCACACAATACCGGAGTATGGGGAGCAACAATTACCTCATCAGTGTTAACGCTTGATGCGCCTACTGATGCTGCGGCCGGTGAAATCACCGCCGGAGTTTGTGTACAGGTTGAAATTGGGCTTAACGCCACATCCGGTGTTGCAGGTAATACACAACTCCAAAACCCGAACGATGCTAACACACATGTTTTTGAGATAGGCGGCGTATTCGGCGATACGGGTCAGTATGCAATAGATTTTGTTGCCGACGACAGTGTTAATGTAACTGCTACTGTCGATCCTTCCATTACCTTCGCAATTTCGGATACAGCCATCGGCTTTGGTGACCTGGTATCTGCAAACGTGAGATATGCAACCAGTAATGCAGCCGGATCCGATACGGATTCTGCTGCCGCCCATACTATTTCCATTGGAACTAACGCGACCGACGGGTATATCGTCACTTATTTCGGCCCCACATTAACCAGTGGTGGCGACACAATATCAGTTGCATCATTTTCTAACGATGCCGACGGTACTGCGGGAAGTGAACAGTTTGCCATGGGGTTTCTATCGGATGGTAATACAACTGTCCCGGCCGGATACGATCATAACGCAACAGCCGGCAGTCGTGACTGGACTTTTGTCGCCAGCACGCTCACTACCATTGCGTCAGAAACAGGACCGACAGCGACTGAAACTATCAGCGCATATTATCTGGCCAATATCGCAGCCGATACGGAAGCAGGAAGCTATGCCACCGATATTACTTATATCGCAACCGCAACTTTTTAAATATTAGTTAACCACAAAAAAATGAAGCCAACTATTATAAAAAAGATTAGTGCCTATTTACTAATTTTTGCATTGGCTTTTTTGTATTTCCCGATTAGACCTGCCTTTGCAGCAAACTTAACTAAAGTATCTGATACGCTTTCCACACTCACCCAAAATGTAGTTGCTAATCACACAATTCTTTTTGTTACACCAACCGGCGTACAGGCATCCACCGATACGATCACAATCGATTTCACAGATTTTACCGTCGGCACAGTTGAGTTTGGTGATATTGATATTGCGGAAGATGACGACGGAACTTGCGATGGCGCATGGTCAGATAAAACCGTCGCGGCAACAGCCGGCGTAGGTGCTTGGGGAGCCGCTTTCACAGGTGCGTCATTAACGCTAACCCCGCCGACCAATGCGGCAGCTGGAGAAATCGACGCAGGTTTCTGCGTTCAAGTTGAAATCGGTCTCAATGCGGATGGTGGCAACGCACAACTGCAGAGTCCGAATGACACAAATACTCACGTCCTAGAAATTGCCGGCGTATTCGCTGATGCCGGTCAATACGCTTTAGATTTCGTTGCCGATGATAGTGTCAATGTCACCGCCACTGTTGATCCTTCTATTACATTTGCAATTTCAGATATAGCTATCGGTTTTGGTGATCTGACTTCTGCAAATGTGAGATATGCGACCGGTGATGCTACCGGCGCTGATGCAGATTCTGCTGCAGCCCATACTTTATCTGTTGGGACAAATGCTACGGACGGATATATTGTCACATATTACGGAGCTACTCTAACCAGCGGCGGCGACACAATTTCAGTTGCCGGATTCACCGATGATGCAAACGGAACACCGGGGACTGAACAGTTCGCCATGGGCTTCTCCACCAACGGTAATACAACTATCCCCGCCGGATATGATCACAACGCAACAGCCGGCAGCCGTGACTGGACTTTCGTTGCCAGCACCCTGACTACTATTGCCTCAGAGGCTATCCCTACTGCCACGGAAACAATCAGCGCATTTTATCTGGCAAATATCGCAGCTGATACTGAAGCGGGAAGCTATGCCACCGATATTACCTATATCGCAACCGCAACCTTTTAGTAATTTCAATAATTTGGTATACTGGTATCAATGGAAAAAGTAACTATTGATACCTACTGGTAAAACAAAAGAGTAATGTCAAAAATTATTACAAAATTGATACTAGGTGCCCTGTTTATTGTAGGGGGCTTTTTTGTTATACCGGATGCGCAAGCACTGACTCTGATTCCACCTTCATTTGAAACATCAGTCGACCCGGGTGTAACTACAGATACAACCATTAAGCTATATAACGAAACCCAAGACACACTCAACCTTTATCCAGAAGTAGTCAGCTTCACTGCAGATGGCGAAACCGGAAATCCGACATTTGATTTTAATGCGCCGCTTGAGGGTGTTGCGTCCTGGTTCACTTTACCTGAAGGACCGATTACACTTACCGCTGGAGAAAGAAAAGTAGTTGATGTTAAAATTACACCACCAATTGACGCAGAACCAGGTGGACATTATGCAACAGTGTTTTTTGGTACGACCTCTCCCGACCTTAGCGATCCGGGCAGTTTAGCATTATCTACAAAACTCGGTTCATTGTTTTTGCTCAGAGTTTTCGGTGATATCAAAGAATCAGGTAGTATTAATGAGTTTGGGCTAGGTGGGGATAAAAACACCCTATCCAGACTGCCGGCTACATTGTTTACTCGTTTCCAAAATGAAGGTAACATCCACCTGAGACCAACCGGCACCATAAAAATTGTCAATATGCTAGGTGGAGATACTGCCACATTGGAATTCAATTCCAAAAAAAGCGCTACTCTCCCCGAAACGATCAGAAGATATGAAACGGTATGGGAAAAAGACCAGGTCAAAGAAACTTCTGGTAATTTTTGGAATAAATTCTGGATGGAATTTTCCAATGAAAAAAACAATTTTGCTCTCGGCAGATATACAGCGACTATTTCATTGAATGCGGGCAATCTAGTCCAAGATACAGCAACTATTACCTTCTGGATTATGCCATGGAGAGTAATATCTGTTGCGTTGGTTGTATTCGCATTGGTAATTGTTCTGTTGATCATCCTGATCAAGAAATACAACCAGTGGATTATTAACAAAGCTCGGAAAAGGAAATAATTAAGAACTATGCGAAGTATTAAAAACGCTTCAATCATGATTGGCGTTTTTTTTATTTTGATATTTTCTTTATTGCCGAGCCCGGGCAACACAGATACTGTGTCTGGATCACATAGTGTTTCTGTTTCTGCGATAGTCCAAGCGCCCCAACCACCCGAAGAACCAAAAACCATTATTCAATTCACCGGCCGCGCCTATCCAAATTCCGAACTAACTATTCTGCGCAATGGAACATTTTTGGCAAATGTTACAGCAAATGCATCAGCTGAATTTAATTCTATCACTGAGATAACCCCCGGCACATACACCTTCTCAATTTATGGAGAAGATATAGAAGGGCTGTCCGGTCCTGTTTTTAGCGTTTCTGTTACTCTAAACCCCGGAGTTACTCTTTGGATAACCGGGATATTTTTAGGACCAACCATTAAAACAGACCGGAGTGTTGTCCAAAAAAGTGAAACAATAACTCTTTCAGGGTACACCGCTCCAAACAGTCATATTGATTTATTTATCAGCCCCGAGACCGCAGATAACAATAGTGCAGTTTCAGATAGCAACGGTCTTTGGTCCAAAACACTGGTAGCTGGGACTGATTTACTGGATAACGGCAAATACGAAGCACGTGTTAAAGCGCTAGCAAATGGTAATAATGAATCCGAATACAGTAAAACGACGATTTTCACATTAGTTGACGGGACAATCCCAGACCCATGTGAATCTACTTCGCCAGCCGATTTGAATTGTGATGGTCCTGTAAATTTAATTGATTTCAGTATCTTAATGTTTTATTGGTTAGAGAATAACCCCACCAATGTCAGAGCAGACATTAACAAAGATGGCATAGTAAATATAGTAGATTTTAGCATTATGATGTTTTATTGGACCGGATAAATGAAACTATTAAATAAAAAATTCATCATCTTCATTGCTGTCACTGCCAGTATAGTTTTATTTGGTAAAACAGCTAGCGCTGCGACCCTATACATGAATCCAAAAGAGCAGACGGTTTTTGCGGATGAAACATTTTTAGCGGAAGTTTATCTGGATAGTGAAAAAGAAATTATCAACGCCGTTCAAACGCAGATCACATATCCGACCAATTACTTTGAAGTTGTTGATCTGGCTTTCGGCGATTCTTTACTGACTATCTGGCCGGAACAACCAACAGATAAACCTGAAACTGGGATAATCAGTTTTACCGGCGGTGTTCCGGTAGGCAGTTATGTTTTTGATTCTAAAATTTTAACCATTACATTCAGAGCCAAACGCACCGGCACAGCTACTATTAATTTTGTCAGTGATACCACTAGCGTTCACCTCTCCGACGGCCAAGGGACTCCGGTTAATACCAACACAACCGCAAGCAATGTGACAATCATTACACCATCCTCTCAAGCAATATCAATCTCTTCCCCGACTCACCCTAATCAGGACCGGTGGTATCCGGTAAATGATTTCACAGTTACTTGGGAACCGAGAATAGACTCATTTTACAGCTATCTTATATCTTCCGATCCGAAGGCGGAACCCGACCAGACTCAGGAGCTTGCAGTGGGGGAAGTAACATTTGATGATCTTGCAGACGGAATTTACTACTTTATTCTTTACGAAAAACCTTCCGGTGAAACTTGGCAATATGCCGGAAAAAGACGGGTAATGATTGATCAAACTCCACCCCTACCATTTAATATAAAATCAGTTGATGGAATAAAAGAATTCAATGGAAGAAAAGTTATTCTATTTGCAACTACAGACGCGATGTCAGGAATAGATTTCTATGATGTTTTTTTAGATAATATCCAAGTTGCTCGTACAATTGGAAGTTATTCCTATGAAAATACGGATAAATCAACATTTTTCATGGTTCGCGCTTATGATAAAGCTGGTAATATAACCGAGTCAGCGCTTCTTATTAATCCTGTGGCAGAGAAAGATTCCTTAAATTTTGGTATAATAGTTATTGTAATAATCACTATATTGATTATTGTCCTGTTTATTGTTTTACGGCACCGATCTAAAGATGAAGATAAACCAAATCCTGAATAAAAAGACCTTAATCACTTCCCTAATAGTATTAGGAGGATTTATTTTCGGAACAAACGTGGCCCATGCCGGAGCCACGCTTTTTCTTTCTCCTTCCAGCGGTTCATTAACTGTAGGGGGATCCATATCTACCACTGTTATTGTAAATACCGGCGGTGATCCCATTAATGCAGCTAAGGCAACCGCATCGTTCCCCACAGATCTTTTAGAAGCGACCGCTGTTTCAGAATCAGGACTTTTTACCAGATGGATAACTAACCCGATATATTCTAACGGTTCCGGTACTATGAATTTTGAAGGCGGACTACCAAACCCAGGTTACACAGGAACATCGGGTTCAATTGTTACTATTACTTTTAAAGGCAAGAAGGCGGGCACTGCTACGGTTACCTTAGGCTCTGTGATAATATTAAAGAATGATGGTAATGGAACCGATATTTTCACCGGCTCGGGTAGTGCAACTTTTACTATTTCTGAACCGGAACCTGTCCCTATGCCAAAACCCACCCCTACGCCAACCCCGGAGCCGGAAGAACCAGAAGAACCGAAGCCGGCAGTAGAAGCCTTGCCTGCACCCGTTATTTACTCTGACACTCACCCCAAACAGGATGTCTGGTATGCAGATAAGAATCCTGATTTTTACTGGGACAAATTAGGAGGGGCGGAAGGATTCAGTTATTCTTTTGACAAAAAAAAGGACACGGTCCCAGATGACGAAACAGAGGGCTTGGAAAATATAAAAAAGTTTGAAAATATTGATGATGGAGCTTGGTATTTGCATGTAAAAGTTTTGAATAAGGGCGGTTGGAGTAAGACCTATCATTATCGGATCCAAATTGATACGACTCCCCCGTTAGAATTTGATATTCGTATGGAAGGGGAAAATCCAACGAAACTTCAAGAACCCAAGGTGCACTTTACAACAATCGATGAATTTTCCGGTATTGACCGGTATGAATTATCTCTCGATACAAAGCCATATGCCGTACTTAATACTACTGAGACAGAACCATTCACGTTTTCAAAACTTGCCTATGGACAGCACAAATCTGAAGTGCAAGCATATGATAAAGCGGGTAATATTCAATCCGCTTCTTTAGATTTTGAAATAATTAAATACGCGCCAGAAAGTGGTTTCTGGGCATGGTCACATTTCGTTTTGTTTTCATGGCTGACTCTTGTATTGCTAGTCATAATACTTGCACTGATTATTCTGATCATTTTCTTCTTTTTCCTCTGCTACCGGCGAAAAAAAGATGATGATGAGAGTGAAAGACAAAAAAGACAGGAGCACTGGAAAAAAGCATTATTGGAAAAAATTAAAAAGGAAGAAGATCAGTCTGGAGACAGCAATAATTAACTTTACATATAAAATAGTATTGTGCTAAGATAACATACTCTATATTGACTCTTCTATGAGAGTATGATATAATATAAATATAATTTAAAAACATATGAATAAACAATATTTCAGAGTATTTAATCGAATTGCAAGCATTATAGCCATATTTTTGCTTGTTTTTGTTTTTACCCCGCCATATCAGACTACATATGCGGCCAATTTAACTAATATTTCTGATACACTTTCCACATTGGTTCAAAATGTCGTTGCGAACCATACAATCCTTTTTATCACACCAACCGGTGTCGACGCTGATGCTGATACAATTACAATAGATTTGACCGATTTCACGGTGGGCACTGTTGATTTCACGGATATTGACCTGGCTGTAGATGCCGATGCAAACTGTGATGGTGCTTGGACCAATAAGACGCTTGCAGCTGCAAATGGCGCTGGAGTTTGGGGAGCCACATTTGCCGGAGCGGTCCTAACATTGGATGCTCCGACCGATGCTGCCGCCGGTGAAATCACAGCGGGAGTTTGCGTTCAGGTTCAAATAGGAACAAATGCCACGAGTGGAAACGCACAACTGCAGAGTCCGAATGACTCTAATTCACATACTCTTGAAATCGCCGGCACTTTCGGTGATACCGGACAATTTGCAATAGACTTTGTTGCCGACGACAGCGTCAATGTTACCAGTACTGTTGATCCTTCAATTACTTTTGCAATCTCTGATGCGACAATCGGTTTCGGTACATTAAGCGCATCAGCTGCCCGCTGGGCAACCGCTGACACTTCTGGTTCCGCGACTGATACCTCAGCACACACAATTTCCATTGGTACCAACGCAACCGACGGTTATATTGTTACTTATAACGGCGCTACTTTGACCAGCAGCGGTGATACGATCACTGTTGCATCAATCACAAACGACGCAGACGGAACGCAGGGCGCAGAACAATTTGGCATGGGATTTTCATCCAGTGGTGATACTACAATCGCCGCAGCATATGACCACAATGCCACAGCCGGCAGTCGTGACTGGGCATTTGTTGCCAGCACCACCACTACAATTGCTTCCGAATCAGTGCCAACCGCATCAGAGACGATCAGTGCTTTTTATCTGGCTAATATAGCAGCTGATACAGAAGCAGGGACTTATACCACAGATATAACCTATATTGCTACTGCCACTTTTTAGTGATAAAATTAAGTTGTTTCAAAAATACATAATCAAAAAAACAATGTCTAAAAAAATTGTAACATCGGCGTTAGTTGCCTTATTTATAGTTTTTGGGGGGTTTTTTATTGGCTCATCTGCCAACGCACTTACGTTAATTGCTCCGACTTTTGAGCAAGACGTGGACCCGGGAGTTGCCAGCAAAACAGAAATAAAACTTTATAATGAAACCCAGGATACTCTTGCTTTGTACCCTGAAGTTGTTTCTTTCACAGCAAATGGTGAAACAGGCCAGCCGACTTTTGATTTTGATGCACCACTGGAAGGGGTAGCAACCTGGTTTGACCTGCCGGAAGGTCCGATTACACTGGAAGGCGGGGAAAGAAAAGTAATTCCAATTACCATTACCCCTCCGATTGATGCTGAACCGGGCGGACATTATGCAACGGTATTTTTTGGTACATCCGCTCCTAATCTGGAAGATCCGGGTAGTTTAGCACTCGCGACTAAGCTCGGATCATTATTCCTTTTAAGAGTGTTTGGCGATGTTACCGAGGAAGGGAGTATCGCAGAATTTGGCCTGGACGGCAACAAAACATCATTAAACAGATTGCCAGCAACGCTATTCACCCGTTTCCAGAACAATGGCAACATTCATCTTAGGCCGGAAGGAACAATAACTGTAAAAAACGTTTTAGGCGCCGAAACGGCGAAGTTAGATTTTAACGCAAAAAAAGGAGCAACACTTCCCGACACAATTCGAAGGTATGATACTGTATGGGAAAAGGGTCAGGTAAAAATTGCTTCCGGTAATTTCTGGAATAAATTTTGGACAGAATTTGCCAATGAAAAAAATAATTTCGCTTTAGGTATATATAAAGCCGAAATTAAACTAAGTGCCGGCAATGGTAACCTTGTCCAAGATAGCGCAGAATTGACATTCTGGGTCTGGCCATGGAGAATTCTCTTTGTTTCTTTATTGGTGCTCATACTGATTATTATACTTTTGATTCTATCCATCAAAAAATACAACAAATGGATTGTGGCAAAAGCAACAAAAGCTCAAGAAACAACTGAACCTCAAAAAAAGTAAATATACAGTTGAAAATATGAATGCACCCCAAATAATTGGGGTGTTTTCATATCCGAATATATTTTTACATTTTGTCCATTTTATGGTATGATATTAAAAGAATTAACTAAAAATATATGATAAAAATAAAAAAAGCGGTGATCCCAGTTGCCGGATTTGGTACACGTTTTTTACCGGCCACTAAAGCTCAACCGAAGGAGATGCTACCAATTGTCGATAAACCGTCGGTCCAATATGCTGTGGAAGAAGCAGTTGCGGCAGGGATTGAGGATATTATTCTAATAACCGGACAGAACAAACGGGCGATAGAAGATCATTTTGATAACAATTTTGAGTTAGAAGCAAGTTTAAGAAAAAAGAAAAAAACGATCAAACTTAGAGAGATACAGAAAATATCACAACTGGCTAATTTTATCTATATCCGCCAAAAATCTCCCCTAGGCAACGGCCACGCTGTTTTATGTGCTAAGAGTGTCATCGGTAATGATCCATTTGTAGTTATTTGGCCGGATGACCTGATTGATTCCCCGAAAAATACAATCAAACAAATGATTGATGTTTATCAAAAATATACTTCCCCCGTTATTGGTGTTTTACAGGTACCTGATTCTGAAATTGAGAAATACGGAATTATTAAAAACAAACACATCAAAGATAACGTACATGAAATGCTGGATATTGTTGAAAAACCTTCTCTGAAATCAGCACCATCTAATCTGGCATCTTTAAAAGGATATGTTTTAGGACCGGAAATTTTCCGTATATTAGAAACCATGAAACCGGGCAAGGGGGGCGAAATTTGGCTAGCCGAAGCGGTAAAAAAACTGCTGCCAAAACAATCAATATTTGCTTGCGAGTTTAAAGGTAAGGTATATGATGTTGGTTCAAAAGCCGGCTGGATCAAAGCAAATATCGCTTACGCCAGGAAAAGACCTGAACTAAAAAAAGAGTTAAAAGGATATATATAGAAACATGTCAAAAAAAGTAATTTTTATATTAGGTCCAATTGTGATAATTGCAGTTTTTGTAATTATTTTTTCTATGCTCAGCGGGAGCAAAGTCAATGTTCCGGCTGCGGCACTGACGCCGAAAACGCTTACTTATTGGCGCGTACAGGACAGCCAGGGCAATCTAGACCCAATCATCAACTCCTGGAGATCAAAGCATCCGAATATAACTATTCAGTACCGTACGCTACGTTATGAAGAATATGAACAGGCATTGTTGGAAGCATGGGCCAAAGGAGTAGGTCCGGACATTTATTCCATACCAAATACCTGGGTACATAAATATCAGGAATTTATTAATCCCGTTCCTCCGGCTACAGGTATGGCTTATTACAGTATAGTCAAATCCATGGGCATTAAAGAAGAACAAAAGATTGAATATCTCGAAACTCCTTCAATCCAACTTACTCAACTGGCTAATAATTTTGTCGATTCTGTTTATCAAGATGTGGTGATCGCGGATAAAATATATGCGCTTCCCTATTCAGTGGATAATATTGCGCTATTTTACAATAAGGAACTTTTAAACCAAGCAAAGATTCCCCTGCCCCCGACCACTTATTCAGAATTCCTTACTGATGTGAAAAAATTGACAAAAGTGGACAGTGAAGGGAATATTGTACAGGCGGGCACTGCATTAGGCGGGACAGAAAATATCCCCCGTGCTTCTGATATTCTTTTTCTTTTAATGTTACAAAGCCGCACAACGTTGAGTGAGCCAATCAATTTTCTTGCACCGGTAACCGGTGATCCACTGACTATTCCGGCCGCTAATGCACTTGAATTTTATGCTCAATTTGCTGACCCAAATAAGGATGTTTATACCTGGAATGATGAACTGCCAAATGCCTTAGAGATGTTTGCCCAAGGCAAATTAGCCTTCTTTTTCGGCTATTCATACAATATCCCGCTAATCAACCAGTTAAGCGGTGGCCGATTAAGCTACGGAACCACAAATGTACCGCAGTTAAATCAGGATTTAAACTACGCTAATTATTGGGTTGAAACAGTTGCTATGAGCTCAAAGTATTCGAATGAGGCGTGGGATTTTCTCCAATACGCAACACGAGCGGAAAATGTAGTAAGTTATTTAGAATCATCTGGTCGGCCGACAGCGCTGAAAGCATTAATTGATGTGCAAAGGGAAGACTTTCTGCTTCGCCCTTTTGTCGAACAATCACTTGTTGCAAAAAATTGGTACCATGGGAAGAAACCAAATCTGATGGAAGAATACATCGCAGATGCGATCAATAGTGTTGTTGATAAACAACTAGATGCGACGATAGCTTTACAACTTGCCCAAAATCTAATTCAGCAAACATATTAAATGGCATGAAGAGCCGTTCAATTATATTTTCAATAGTTATTCTAACTACACTGTCTATTGGGATTCCTTTTGCCCCAGCTTTGGCAGATTGTAATGTAGGAAATTTTCTTCCACCATGTACTTGCAGTGGCCAATGCAAATTAACAGATTTCTTAGCATTGGGTGCGAACATAATGAAATATGCGGTAGGTATTTTAGCCGCTGTTGCAATAGGTTTTCTGATTAACAGCGGTTTTTCATTAATCACAGCAATGGGTAATCCGGAGAAAATTGATGCCGGTAAAAAACAGCTGGGTGGGACATTCAAAGGACTCGCTATGGTAATGATGACATGGTTGCTTGTTAGCACAATAATATTTTTTGCAACCGGAAATAGTAGCGGTCTTCTTTTTTCAGGTCGCGGTAATCCATGGTGGGAATTTAAAGAAACGCAATTGCATGAAATGTATTTACCATACGAAGTAGGTGAAAACTGCCCAGCGCGTATTTCTGTGCCACAAGGAGAATCCGAATGCAGTTTTTTTATCAATCTTCAAACTTGCACTGATACAAGCGGGCTGGATGCACAAGTAAAGGCCACGAGGAATTGCCTGAGTCTTGGCGTATGCCCGGGAGGACCTGAGATGATTTGTTGCGATATTCTTGCTGATCCTACGGCTAATCCTACTGTTGGACCTACTTGTCCAGATGCGGATCTAATAAAAAAATATATCACAGGAGCACCTAATAATTAGAATAACTAATATGAGACTAAATCGAGTTACATCATCTTCAATATTACTTTTTATCCTGGCGCTGGTATTCATCATGCCGAGTTTAGTTTCTGCCGCACCGATCTGCTGTGATACCGGAGCTGAATGCACCACCGGCACCACATGCCCGAATGGTGATGCCTGCGGAGGCCTCTGTAACCCGTTAGGCTCAAGGAATATGTCCCTACTTGATTTCTGGATCAGGATTCTACAGCTGATGCTTGGTGGTGTGGGATTATTTGGAGTAATGATGTTCATTTACGGGGGATTTGTCATGCTAACATCCGGAGGCAACCCAGATAAAGTCAAGAAAGCAAAAGATACATTAGTTTGGGCAATACTCGGTCTGGTTACAATATTTGTTAGCGGAGCGGCAGTAAGATATATCTTTGATAATTTTAATTTCATATCCAACTATTAGGTTATCTACTATTTCATTTTTGAGCACCAAATTTGTTCTAATTCAAATTGTCTATAAATACTGAATAAATAAATTTTTTTGCTAAGATTAGAGCATAATTGTTAATGTAGTTTAATTTTAAATCTAAGCAAAAGTATTATCGCCTGTTTATTAATTTGACAATATTGTGCATAACGGACTATAATATAAACATGAAATTTCATAATAGGTGTGAAAATCCTATTATTTGAAAGGGGGTGAAAAATATGAAAAAAATCGTAGGTTTACTATCAGGTGTTGGAGCATTAGTAGTGACTAAAACTGCTTATGCAGTAAGTTTCTATAACCCATCAGGAACCCTAGGTCTTGGTACTGCCAATCTACAGCAAACAGTCATAGCAATTATCCAGTGGGTACTCGGATTGCTAGGTCTAATTGCAGTAATTATGATCTTAATTGGTGGTTTCAAATGGATGACTGCAGGTGGAAATGAAGAAAAAATTGAATCCGCAAAAAAACTACTTACATCAGCAATTATTGGTTTAGTAATAATCTTGCTCGCATGGGCAATCGTAATCTTTGCTCTAGGCGTTCTCCAGAATACAAGCGGAGTCTAATTTAGTAGTCAATTTCGTATCGAATTCTAACCACTCTCATCTTTTGGATGGGGGTGGTTTTGTTTTTCTTATTAATCAAGTACAATATCTATAGAACTTAAATGCTACATCCTAAATCCGTGAATTTAAGGAAAATAGTAAGGTTAATAGAAGACAAATCAGCCACAATTGTTTTATCGTCTGTCGCTATTTATATTGTTGCATTTTCTTTTATTTCAATATGGAAGTTTTTTCATTTTGGCTATAATGCGATTGACCTGGCGATATTTAACCAGGTTTTTTATAACACCAGCATGGGGGATTTATTTTCCATGACCATCCATCCCCACTCATATTTAGGAGATCACTTTGAAGTTATCATTCTGCTGTTAACTCCCTTTTACATGTTACTACGTAGCCCGGTTACATTATTGGTCCTGCAGACAACTGTACTTGGTTTTTCTGCCTGGCCACTATTTTTGATTGCGAAAAAAATTGCCAATACCAGAATTGGTTTATTTATCGTAGCTATTTATTTGCTGAATCCGTTTATCCAGAACATGAATCTTTTTGAGTTTCATATTTTGCCGTTTGCGATTTTAACTTTGTTTTTTGCATTTTATTATTACTTGGATAGTCGATTCAATCTGTTTTTATTATTTACTTTTCTATCATTACTGATCAGAGAAGATGTCGCACTGGTGGTTATTATGTTTTCATTTATATCTTTGATTGATAAAAAAAGTAAAAAATGGATTCTTACGCCTGCTGTAATCGGAGCAGGATGGCTAGCTATGGTCTTCTGGATATCACCAATGCTAAATAATTACGATTCTTATAAATTTTTATTTTACTATTCTTGGCTTGGAAATTCTATAGGAGAAATAATACAAAACTTTTTTTCAGATCCATTGCTTGTTTTGACTCATGTATTTTCATTGCAGAATGTTTTTCTTTTTTTAGCACTTTTTTTACCATTCCTATTGCTTCCGTTTTTGAAACCTAAACATCTACTTCTTTCACTGTTGGTGTTTATTCAATTGTTATTAGGCAGTTTTAGCGGTGAATTAACGCTGAAAACACACTATAGTGCTCTTTTATTGGTATCTGTGTTCATTACCACTATTTACTCCTTAGAGTACCTTTTTATTAGTAGAATTAAAGAAAAGCCTGAAAACTTTCGATTTAGAATAAAATCATACATATTAAAGGAACCGGCGCTTTTTGTTTCCGTTTTCATTGCCGTAACGGTATATGGCACAGTAACCTTTGGCCCGATTATCCCGGCAATCCAGGCTATATCATCAAATCAGAAAAATGAATCAGAATTTACCCAGCTTAAAAGAGGATATGTAGGCTTAATTCCGGATAACAGTTCCGTCACTACCAGCTACGATTTACTTCCTAATCTATCCAGTCGCAAATATTTATATTCATTGCACTATGCCTTCTTAGGTAAGAAGCAATACTCTGATAATTTATATACTCTCCCTCCAACCGACTACATGCTTATTGACACCAAAGATTTGCTGACATACCAAATACAATTCCCCGATGATTCATTTTATCAAGATGCGTATTCTAACGGAGACGACAATATCCGATCCATACTTGAAAAACAGGAACTGGGTATTATTTCAACTAGTGATGACCTTTTGTTATTTGGTAAAAATGTATCCGACCCCGTTGAGATTTATAGGTCAGAGCTCGAAAAACCAACTACCAACAGCGAGTCAGGTACGAGAATTATCGAACAAAGCAATCCCGTAGTTGCCCCAGGGATTGACTTATTCGGTTACAGCCAATTACCAACAAATCCCGATCAGCATCCGAAATTTAACATCCCTTTTTCAGTTTTGCCTGTAGCACTATATTTTCACGTGACTGACAATATTTATGAAAACTACCAACTATTACTCAGTATCAAAAATGCACAAAATGACATAATTTATGAAAAATATTACGCGCTTGGTTATGGAATTTTCCCGTCAGCTGAATGGAAAAAAGATAATTTCATTAAAACTAATTATTGGTTTTATATACCGAAAGACATACTGCCGGCTGAAACGGCCAGCATTAGTTTTGTCAAACTAAAAGATGACTTCCAATATCTTGGATTGGACGGATTATTGACTGCAACTATGAAAAATGTGGAATACGAAACTGCAGGAGGGTCATTTGATATTCCTCTTTCATCAATTATTACTGAATAACCCGATATATTTTAATTTCTTCTGAAATAAATTCCGGCAGAAGAAATTTTTTATTTTGCGGATCAAAATCACCAAGCTCAGCCGAGCGACCAGAGAAAAATATGAAATCCAGCCCTGCTGTTGTTAAAAATTCTTTTTTTTCTTCAAGATCAAGATTATTCTGAAAAAACCATTCAACCTGCTTTTCTTTATATTCGAAATCCACCGTTTCAACATCATGCCCGATATATACAGTTCTGCCCGAATAACCCGGTATAAAATTGCCGTCAATCCATTCTGATAAGACAGAATCCTCTTTCTGCGCGTTATCCTTTAACCACCGAAAGGCATCTTTGTAATCGGATGATAAATAGAAGAATGGATATGACATATTGCGATATAGTAAGATATCATTTGCCAGAGCATAAATATTCGAAAACGAAAAAAAGAGAACAAACAAAGTCCCCAGAATTATTTTGTTACTGGACACGTATTTTATCAAATTGATATCTTTATACCTCTTTACAATATAACCAAGAGCAAACAACGCAAGTAAAGCCATAGGGAAATGCAAATTTTGAGACAACCTTCTCTGAAAGCTTAAAGGCGCATAGAGTAATAATGTCTGTACAACAAACCAGATTGCTATAAAGAACCATTTTCTATCCTGTTGTTTCAGCACCCTTACAACACCTAATAGCGCTAAAATGCCAACAAAACCATAACTTACCACCACCAGCCACCAGGAGGGTGTTAATAGCAGGTTTTGTTCCGCTCTGCCTGAGATAACTGAATCCCCGGCAATTATTGCATACTGATATATTACTGCCGGTAGTGACATTAAAATAATAATAAGCGCATGTTTTAAAAAGCTTGTCGGAAATTTCTTTGTGCTGATCCCGTGAATAAATAAATAAACGGATAAGACAACTACCAAGGTAAAAAAATGAAACGGATGAAAAGAAAACCAGAATAAAGCAGCTACGCCACTAAGAATACTATATCTGAATTTGTCGGTCTCAAACGAAAGAAGTGCAAAAAGGAATACAACCAGGGAAAGGATTGAAGAAAATATAATATGCGGCAAATGGAACAAGGACAAAAATGTTACTGACTCGGGGACCCAGAGATCCATGGGCCAATGGTAATAACCGTCACTATAGTATTTTAACTGTTCCAGAAACGGGGCGAGCGCACCACCAAACCCCGATGAAAATAATAGTATAATAAGTGCTAATTTTCTTTTACTCTTCTCTATAAATATGTACGAAATAAAAATATAAGCGACCATCACAAATACTGCAGCTAGAACCAGACGGGATATTTGAAGCGTCAGCCATGTCGGCAGATGTGTGATTTTACCAAATAAACCGATGATAAACCAAAACGGGTTGATTAAGGGAGCATCCTGTATTTCAGAGGTGTACAAATCCCGGAAAATAATTTCTCCCTGCTTAACCTGCTCAATGTAAGAATAATAAACATTTGTATCACCGGGAGTGAGCGCGTGGATGCCGGTGTAAAAAGATCCGTCCGGGGTTCTGATCAATCCAAAAATATACGGAATTGAAGTGACAATAATTACGAACGCAATTACTATTACAATAAACCGTTTTTCATTTTTATTTATTGATTTGAGTATGTTTATCAATTGGTTGGGCATTAATAAAATTTGAAAATAAATCTTTCCTCGAAATTATGGCAATGAATACTACAATAATAAACGTAAGCATATACACAAGACTGGTCACTAAAAACGCATATGAGATCAGGCCGACGACACTGGAAATGGCAATAAAATGAGGAAAATATTTTCTGTCCATTAATACTGCGAGCGGTATCAGCCAAATGAAATACCAGGGCTGTAAATATGTTACAGCAAGCAGGATATACGACAATAAAATCAGAAACACGTAAAAAATGAGGTCTATATTTCTGGTAATTAGCATTTTACTATGCTGATAGATATAAAAGAGTACAAATGTAACCAGACCGACATTACGAGATATCATTGACAGCGTGTCATATGACCAAGAATAATTTGATCCGACAACATACGATATACCAAACACAAACCCCGGAAGCAGTGAAAAATTAAGAAAAGAAAATATTTGTGATTGTTGGAAAATTCCGTTAAATGTCCGAATACCATCCCAAAACGGAAAATAAAAAAGCACGATAATTATTACTGCCAAGCACCCGGCTTTTAATACAAGCTTCATCTTATCACCTTTTTTTTGGAAGTTCTTCAGAATGAAATATAAAAATACGGGCACCAGCAATATGGTAATGTACTTAAGTAGCACTGATAACAACAATACCAAAAGCGAGGGAATATATTTCTTTTTCAATACTAAATAAACCGCCAAAAGTACGATAAAAATCATAAGAATATCATTGTGCGCATTATTGATTGTTTCAAACAATATAAGCGGATTCCATAAATATAATAATGCACCTTGCAAAGATTTACCGGGATTGGTAATTTTCAATATTCTATTAATAAGATATGCGGAGCCAAAAAATGATAATAATGCCAATAATTTATAGAGAAATATATTCCAAAAAAAATTGTCGCCGGCAATTTTGCTAAACCCAATAGAAACAGAAGCCCAAAGAGGACCATATTGCATTGTCATAAAATTCCACTCTTTCGGGGAAAAATTGTAAAACAAATCATCAGGATAATTTTCTGTCGCAACCAAATAAGGATTTTGTTCGTACACTGTTTTTACCCTTGCCCGATAAGCATAGTTATAAACATCCGCGGAACCAATGGGTGGAGCAATAATAAAAGTAATGCTGAAAAGAATTGAAAATAATATTACTATTTTCTTAATATTTTCTTTTGTGTTTTTAATAGATTTATAAGCTAGCCAATATAAAACTATCAATCCGATACTTATTAAAATAAAAAATATTTGTTTGTTATAACCCCATGGAATGATTGAATTAGTCGCATTTATCTGATAATAAAAAGAGGAATAAACCAGAACGACATAAAGCAAATAGGTTAATATTCCTAAAATAATTATCTTTTTTCTAGTTGACATATCTATTTCTTGAAACGAAGTCTTAGAATAGTTGCAAAAAATTTTACAATTTCTTTCTTAGAAAGTTTCGAATGACCATATGTTCGGTCCTGAAAAACTATAGGAATTTCTATTACTTTGAACTTCAATTTTTCACACAAATATATTACCTCTTCCTGGAACGCATAGCCGTTACTTTTTATTTCATCCCAATTAATTGATTCTATAACATGCCTCGAATAACAGCGATATCCGGAAGTAACATCTCGCGTTTTTAAACCCAACATCACTCTGGAAAACCACATTGCCCCCCTACTCATCATATTTCTGACCATACTCCAGTTTTCTATCCCCCCATCCGGGATTCTCCGCGAACCAATAACCACATCATAACCCTTATCGGCTTCAATTAGAAACCGGGGCAGATCATTCGGATTATGTGATAGATCTGCATCCATTTCAAAAACAAAATCAGCCGCATGTTGCAGGGCATATTTAAAGCCGGAGATATACGCGCTCCCCAAACCAAGCTTCTCTTTTCTGTGGATTACGGAAACAAACGGGAACTGTGCACTCAGCTTATCCGCAATTTTGCCCGTCCCGTCGGGAGAATTATCATCTACCACACAGATATGCAACCCGGGAGCGTTAAGTTCCGCTATTCTGCGGATTAGCGTTTCAATGGTGTCTTTTTCGTTATACGTGGGAAGGATAATAAATGATTTCATTTATTCTATTTCAATTTATATATGTAATCACTGTCGAAATTCTGAATAAACTGCAAATGATCACTTTCTGCTAATTGTTCCGGAGTAACCCTATCAGTAAATGGAGATTCCACATCAAAGTGTATTAGAACATAATTAATGCCAATCTCAAATAATTTTTTTAGCGTTCTGTCTGTTTCAAAACTATTCGCAATTTCTTCCTCTAAATTAATATACGATGTCGGATAAAATCCACTATACCCATTCCACATGTTTTTCCAATGATATTTGGAATTATAGATATACTCCATTTGCTTTGCATAAGACGCATCGATGGGTAATTCAAGCAGGGCATTTATATCTGAGTTGCTTTTAATCCAGTCATATATCTCTGGTACTTCACTATCCGTTCTGACTTGTTTATATGGTATCGGCCAGTGAGGAGGTACTAGAATATATTCTAATAATACTAAAAAAGAGAATAAAGATACAATTACCTTCATTGACATTGCCTTATTCTTTGTCTTCGGTTTCCATGATTTCATCGCGAGCCCAATAATTACTGCAATTACCAATATATTTACGATAAACAACCTGCCCCCCAAAGCACGTAAATTATCAAACCCTGGTATAAGCTGATACATAAAATAGTACGGGCCAACAAATCCCTGTGAATTATATGTAAGCCTGATAGTTATGCCAAATGAAATCAACGTTATTATTACCAGAATAATGGTGTACATAATAACTGTTTTTATTCTACTTTTATCTTCTATACGGTTTTTGAATATATAATAAATGCTGAAGATAAACAATATAACCAGAAAAAAGCCTGAGTATAAATCTGCTTCCATAGTTCCTGGTCTTTCAAAATAAGTTCGGATCACGGGAGAAAAACTTAGATAATCAGCAATCGCAGGAGAATAATGATTTATCTCCTCCATTGAACGCGCAATGCCCGGTTCATTGACCATACGCATATAAGGCAGAAACACCGGCGCTACCAACAATACTATCGTAAGTATTGATAAGACAAGAGAATAAATAAAATGCCTACTTGGTACAGTTTTTTTTATGATCAGAAAATAAATTAGTAAAAATAATCCGGTTAGCATGACCATCATTACAAAGAAATGCATACTCATGAACCCCAGACATACAAATATAACTGTAAACCAAACGAAATATTTTATTTTTCTCTGCTCTACTATCTTATTGAGCAATAACAATAGCAATGGAAAGAAAAAAATTACCTGTAAATGCATTTGATGAATATGAATAAACTTATAAGGATTAAAACCGAAAATCACACCGGCAAAAAACGCGATTATCCTGCTTTTGGTCATGTAATACATGAAGCGATACATGCAGTATGCCCCTAAGACAAAGAATAATAATAAAATACAGTTATAAGCAAAAGTAATATTACCCGTCAGTGCAACGATCGGCCAAGCAAGTAGTGCTTCTCCAATAAAATGTTCCGAATAAGTTAAAGTATTTTCATTTGGAAAAAAAGTATTGGTATTAAAAATATTCCCGATATCATTTGTGAAAGAATGAATGTCCCATGACATAATCCAAGTCACCAGATCCGAGTCTATTCCGTGGGGGATTGTATCGGTAAGATTAAACATTAAAGGGTATGTAACAACAACCGTGATTAGCATATATGCCAATATAACAACCATTTCCTTTTTTATGCTTAATAATCCGCCTCTTAATATTTTCATTATTTTTTTGCTTTTGCCCAAATATTCATTCTTAATTCAAAATATCCAGTCTGAATTTGTGTTTGGTTAAACCCTTTCTGTATCAGAATATTCCTTATTTCTTTTGGTGAATATATTTTTTTATGTTCTTCTATTTCTTCCTTGCTCACAAGTTTAATTAGTGATAAAACTTTTAATAATTCATTAGTCCATTTTGGTGGTGTTGTTAAAATATACTCTCCTTCCGGTTTAAGCACCCGGTGAATTTCTGAGATCACTTTTATCAATTGGCCGGGTTCAATGTGTTCAAAAACCGCCAGCATAGTTACAACATCAAAATAATTTGATGAAAACGGTAATCGGAAATCTTTTTCTAAATTTGCATTAGTAATCGTAATCCCATCTCGAATAATGTTTTCTGCCTGACTAATTTCCAGTTGTTCAATACCATATTTTTCTGAAAATTCGGTATGAGTAAGAAAATAGGGGAAACTGCCACAGCCAATATCAAGAATTCTACCACTTCTTTTTTCCACTGAAATTAAACCGTTGGCGTGTTTTGTTCTTGCCTGTGAAAGTACGCCTTCCAATATCCCACTTCCCCTTGTAACACTTTGTTTAGCCATAGTTTAGAAAAGTTTACCCAAATAATAAAATAATTGGCCATGTTTCCAGTCCCATAACCACGCATGACTGTCATCTAACGGTTGATAAAGATAATTCCATGAATAATCACAATAAATAACCCCGACAAACTGGACCAAAACAGAAAAACTTCCCAATAAAACAAGTAAGATTAACAATAATTTATTTTTAAATAAACCGTTTCGTACTATTGGTATAAACATTAACATTAAGATCGGGGCTATATCCACTAGCATTCTAGGTCCATAGGTCGTACCGCCGAACCACGCCATCCATTTACTCGTTATTAATAAATAGATTACAACACCAAACAATAAATAACGCAGTAATAAAGAATATTCATCGAGGTGATTTTTTTTTCTCCAGATAACTACAGCACCCCAGACGCTAAACAAGAGAAATGGAGTATAGATAAACAGTCCTCGGCTAGGGCTGATCAGAAGCCCTCCTAAACCTTCGAACAGCGGGTTATAATAACCCTCCGCACATTGTACCCCGGTATTGATATATGATTCGCATCCGTAACCGGTTACCCATGGCAAACCAAAATAGTAGGTATTATACAAAGCTAGAAGTGCAATTGGGATTGTAATTCCAGAAACAAAATATAAAAAGTAT